>CALFUU010000149.1 GCA_937929835.1 uncultured Saprospiraceae bacterium
ATCTCCTTCTCGGGGTTGAGCGCCGACGATCTGAATCTTGGGGTTTTGACCTTTGAGAAAAGTAGACGTTCCTGTTATCGTTCCCGTCGTACCCATCGCTGAGACAAAGTGGGTGACTGTTCCCTCTGTATCTCGCCAGATCTCAGGACCTGTCGTCTCTATATGGGCCTGTCGATTATTAGGGTTATTAAACTGATCCAAATTGACAAAGCTTTTCCGCTCTGCCTCTTCCGTTGCCCACTGCCGAGAATACTCCATCGTTTTTTCCTCTGGGGTCAAGACAACTTCTGCACCGTAGGCTTTCATTGTTTTGATGCGCTCGGCTGTCGCGTTAGAAGGCATCACGAGGATGATCTTGATGCCATAGAGTGCTGCAATCATCGCGAGGGCTATCCCTGTGTTGCCACTTGTCGGTTCTATAAGTGTATCTCCTGCTTTGATGCGGCCTTCCTTGAGGGCTGTCTTGATCATATAGAATGCAGCTCTATCCTTGACGCTGCCGCCTGGGTTTTGGCCTTCGAGTTTGGCATAGAGCTTAACCTTAGGATTTCTATTGAGCTTATTAAGTAAAACCAATGGCGTGTTGCCTATGAGGTTTTCTAAGTTTTTCATCGTGTAATCATTTTGTGTGTTGCTGAGAGGGTCTGATAATCGTCGAGTTATTATCAAAATATATTTTGGATCCAGCAGGTACGCTTTCTGTAATCCATACATTACCGCCGATAATAGAACCATCTCCTATATGGGTCTCACCACCAAGTATCAATGCCTGCGCATAGATGATAACGTCACTACCTATAGTGGGGTGTCGCTGGCCTTCACAGCACTGTCTGTTCGGCACAGAAAGTGCGCCTAGAGTTACGCCTTGATAGATTTTGACTCGATCTCCTATGACAGTGGTCTCGCCTATGACAACACCTGTACCGTGATCGATACAGAAGTCCTGACCTATGACGGCTCCCGGATGGATATCTATGCCCGTCTCTGTATGGGCATACTCTGTAATAACACGGGGCAGCAAGCGCACCTCTTGGAGCCATAAGTGGTGAGCAATTCTATAGCAAGCCAGTGCCTGTATGCTCGGGTAGGCAATGATGATCTCCTCTAGACTAGTCGAGGCAGGATCTCCTTGATAGGTGGCCCGTACATCTCGTTCTAGTAACACCTTAAGCTCAGGAAAAAAAAGTATAAATCCTGCCACCAAGGCATCATTACTCTGTACACTCGGCTGAGGATTGCTCTCGAGCAAGGCCAATAGATTCTTTTCCAACAAAGATATTGTAGCATCCGTATCAGATGGCTCGACCTTCTCACCATACCGTATTGGAAAAAGATGATCCAATACTTGCTCTACCCATTCTTGCGTTCGTCTCTTATAAATCATTGCTTATATATTAAAAAAAGCCCACTCAACGAGTAGGCTTGTATATCTGGTTCTGTTTTATACAACTACTCTACGCCTTGATCTTGCAACAGCAACAGCAAGCAGCAATAATAGCTGGACAATAGGTATTTGTAATTTTCATCCTTCCAAAATTAGAACAACCTAGGGTGGCATTCAAGTATAGCGATGAACCTTTTACCGTTACCCCTTAGCTTCTTTTGACTCTAAGTTGAGTAAAGCTTTTTTGGCGTCAGGATAATCTGACTTCAAGTTGATACTGGTTTGGAAATCACTTTTTGCTGCAGCAATATTACCGTTCTGCTCGTGTATGAGACCTCGGTAATAGTAGGCATAATGATTTTGGGGTTGGATCTTAGCGAGAATCTCAAACTGTTCCATTGCTTCCTCTAGCCTATCATTGGACAATAAGACGATGCCCGCGTTGAGATAGGCATCGGTATAATTTTTATCAATCAAATTGATCTGTCGATAGATTTTGATAGCGCCGTCATCGTCGCCATTATTCTGTAGGTAGAAAGCAAGACTGTGCCATACATTGGGATTATCTGGCTCTACTCTAGTGGCTGCCTCAAAGAATTCCTTGGCGATGGGCATCCCTTTTTGCTCAAAGAGGTCACCTATAAGTAACCAAGCATCTATGAGTTCAGGATCTAATTCTGTCACCGTCTGGAAAGCTGCTATCGCTCTATCCGCATCTCCCATCGCTCTGAAGTTCATCCCCTTCATAAAGTGGGCCTCTGCATTATCTGGGTCAATAGTCAATATCCTAGCGACTGTGAAGAGACTCTCCTCATTTTGCTTGAGCAACAGTTGGGTCTCAGATAGCTTAAGCAGAGTCGGTATTCTTTTGGGAAACAACTCTCCCGCATCTATCATCGTATTGAGCGCATCCCTTGATCTATAGTAATCCATATACGCATTGGACAAGAGATGGTAATATTCTGGGACCATAGAGTCGATGGAGATGGCTGCATTCATATCCTTGATGACAGGATCATATAGACCTTTATCAAACTGATATTTGGCTCTTTCATAAAGAAGAGAATGATCAGTAGGACTCTTCTCGATCTCCGCAGACAACTTATCAAGTACCTTATCGCTAGTGCTCTCAGAGGAAGCCGATGATGTACTATCCGACTTACAACTCACAATTAACAAAGACCACATCACCAGAATCAATACACTTGACCCTTTTATATACTTACTTATAGTATCTCCTCTTTGCTGTGTCCTTTGCATATTTATCTTCTTGTCTCTAGTGGGATATATTGACTACTTGGCCTTGTCATAGGTCGCCATTCCGCAATCCATATAGGCGGTATACTCCTTGATACCCTCGTTCTGGACGTAGCCTCTAGGCTTGGCCAGTACCTTTTCGTCAGGTGTCATCATTACATAAAGTGGCTGAGAGTTCTGATCAAAGTTGAGTATCTGAAAGTCTGCCCACATATTGCCAACGTTACGGATTTTATTCTTCCTTTCCTTAGAGACGTAGACTTTGTCTAGCTTCTTGTCTTCGTCGACATATAGAGAGACGAGTACCCAGTCTTCCTTGAGCTTACGGCGGATCTCGTCATCGATCCAGATGTGCTCTTCTGTTTTTCTACAGTTGACACAGCCGTGCCCTGTAAAATCTAGAAAGACAGGCTTGCCTACAGACTTGGCGTAAGCTTTTCCTTCGTAGTAATCCTTGAAGCAAGGGATATTGTTAGCACAGACTGTATAAGAAGGAAACTGCTCCTTGATCGTCTTATCTACATCGCCTTTGCTCAAGAAGAAATTATAACTCGCTGGTGGTGCTAGTCCACTCATTGCGGCCTTGCTGGCGTAGCTGTTTGTATCTTTATTGATCATAAATCCTGTCGCTAGATAGATCGTAAATCCTAGAGAGGCTATGGCCAATAATAATCTGATCGGAGATAGTTTCTTGACTGGACTATCGTGAGGGAATTTTATCAAGCCAAAGAGGTAAGCTGACAACCCTGCAAAGCAGAGCACCCAGATGGCCATAAATAATTCATACCTTAAGAATCCCCATCCATTGGTCATATCTGCTACAGACAAAAACTTAAAGGCCAAGGCTAATTCGAGAAAGCCTAAGGTTACCTTAACGGAATTCATCCATCCGCCAGATTTTGGAAGATTATTGAGCAGTGCTGGGATGGCTGCAAAAATTCCAAAGGGCAGTGCTAATCCCAAGGCAAATCCACCCATCACAATCGCAGGCCCCATCTTGGAACCTGTAGAGGCGGCTTGCACGATGGCCGTACCGATGATCGGTCCTGTACAAGAGAAAGACACCAAGGCTAAGGTAAAGGCCATAAAGAATATCCCTAATAGACCACCCTTGTCCACCATCGTATCACTCTTGGTCGACCAGCTACTCGGTAGACGTATCTCATAATAGCCAAAGAAGGAGAAAGCAAAAACCAAGAAAATCAAAAAGAACAATGTATTGGCGATCCAGTTGACCGAGAGCCTATTGAGGGCTTCCTCACCAAACAGTAAGGTCAAGCCCATTCCAAGAGCCACATAGATCACAATTATAGATAGTGCATATATGAGTCCGTTAACCCATCCTTTTCTTTTGGTATCTTTGGTAAAGAATGAAACCGTAAGTGGTATCATCGGAAAGACACAAGGCGTCAGTAAGGCAATCAATCCGCCGATAAAGCCAAAGAAAAATGTTGCCCACAATGAGCTCGACTCCTCAGTACCCCCACCTTCGCAGGTGCCAAGGGGATTCTGATAACTGGCTGAGAGTTGTGGTATTCTATTGTCTATGATATCTCCAGAGATATTGGCGCCAAGTACATTGGCTGCAGCAGAGCCCATAGCGGCAGCGGCAGCGGGTGCAGCAGCGGCCATATCATAAGGCACTCTAGCCCCAGTCTGCGTACTAAAAGCAAACTCTACATCTGAGGGCGGCAAGCATTTCTCCTTGTCACAAGTCATATACGTAAGATACCCCTTGAGCTTAGGTGCTGTCGTCTTGACTTGGTGCTTGATGACAAAGGGCTGATCGGGATAAAAGGCAATCACATCCGTCTCAAATAATTTGTCATAGCCTTCCTTTCTTGCACCGGTCTCTGTTCCTTTTCCTTTCTGCTCTGCGCCTTCTGTTTCGTAAGTTATTAATGTCGGGTAGGGTCCATCGTCAGACGTAAACTGTGAATAGACTTTCCAGCCCTTATCAATGATAGCCGTATAGGTCAACTCATAAGTATCAGCAGATTTTTTTTGCATCTGCACGTCCCATTTGACAGGGGTTAACAGATCTTGACCAGTTGTCGCTGTCTGGCTCGTCGTTGCGGCAGGTTGCGCATCCATCGGCTTGACCTGAGGTGTTGACAGTTTAAATTTAGAATCCGCTTGGCCGACTTCCTTTATCGTCACATTGGTACCTGCTGCAGTTACCGCTTGCTTGGCCATTGTCTGCACCTTTTCTGCCGGTGCTTTCTCTGCCATCGTTGCGGTCTTGTCTTTGCTCTTGACTGCAGCAGTGCCTCCCTTGAGCATCAAGGCAAACTCTACATCGCTCGGTGGCAGACACATCTCTTCGTTACAGGTCATAAAAGTGAGATAACCCGTCACCTCTGTACCGCTAGGCGCTTTTACTTTCTGTGTAATGGTAAAGGGTTGGTCTGGGAGAAACTTGATGACATCGACGTCAAACATCTTGTCAAAGCCCTCCTTTTTATGTCCTGTCTCTACAGATTTGCCAAGCGTCTCAAAGCCTTCACTCTCGTAAGTAATCGTCGTAGGAAAGGGCCCCT
This sequence comes from uncultured Saprospiraceae bacterium, assembly GCA_937929835.1. Classification (GTDB taxonomy): domain Bacteria; phylum Bacteroidota; class Bacteroidia; order Chitinophagales; family Saprospiraceae; genus RFSX01. The sequence continues at coordinate 5,182 of CALFUU010000149.1, forward strand.
CATCAGAAGTCCACTGAGAGTAGACGGTCCAGGGAGCATCCATCTTGGCTTTAAAGATCAGATTGTGCTCTTCACCGCCGAGGTGCTCTGAGGTAATTGTCCACTTAACTGGACTGAGGATCTGTCCCTGAGCATTAAAGTAAAAGAGACTGATGAGTAGTAAGTAGATATAACGCATTAGGAATTGGTTAGCTATTAGAAAAATATGGGTCGAAGATCGTGAACTTACTCGACTTCGAACGGTACTGTCTTAGGGGGAAGGCATCTCGTGGCATCGCAGCTCATATAAGTTACTGTCCCTTTGATGTTGGGTTTGCCCTCTGTAAGCTTCAGTTTCTGCTTAAAAGTGGCTTTTTTCTTGAATTTCATAACGGTTACATCAAACATATCGCTCAATTCTGTTATGGGCTTTGTCAGTTCTACTACTGCGCCATCTAGCTCTACACCTGACAGATCTGTAAACTCAAATTCTAGGGGAATAGGCCCATCTGGGTCGGTATGCTGGGAATAAATGACCCAATCAGTTGCGATGGTGGCTTCGATCTCTATCGCAGTACCGTCCTCACTGAGGGTAAATTGCCAATCAACAAGGTCCTCAGTTTGACCAAATATGGACAGAGAAGAGAGAAGGACGACAAGACTTGTGTAATATCTCATAAAAAGTGTAGTAGTGTGCTGTTAACTTATGTCTTACAAAAATCCAATTATCGAGCCTAATATGCTGATTATGGCTCCTAATTATTACAATCTTAACTTTCTACGACGCTTTTCGTAGATATTCCTATTTCTTTTAGTCCTTCTTAACGCTAGCGACACCGACCACCTCCATAAATCAGCAAATAGAACAAAGGCAACATTCTATCCCAAGGAACCTATCAACCCGCCCAAGAACCGTACATTTGCAGGCCTAAACGACACATTATGAGTTTATTGACAGTAGGTACTGTAGCCTTTGATGATATCCAGACCCCTTATGGCCACGCCGAGAAAGTAATCGGTGGTGCTTGCACGTACATATCGTGGGCAGCCTCTTATTTTACCAATGATATCCGACTGACGTCTATCGTTGGCGCTGACTTCCCTACCGAGGAGATCAAAGAACTAGAAGCTAGAGGTGTCAAGATGGATGGTCTCAAGATCGTCGAGGACGGCAAGACTTTCTTCTGGGCCGGTAAGTACCACGAGAACATGAACCAAAGAGATACCCTACAGACGGATCTCAATGTCTTGGATGATTTTGACCCGGAGCTCCCCGATAGCTATAAGGACAGCCAATATGTGATGTTAGGCAATCTGACACCTGATATCCAGATCAGGGTGATGGAGCAGCTCACCGCACCCAAGCTCATCGTCCTAGATACTATGAACTTCTGGATGGACATCGCTATGGATCGACTCAAAGTGGCCATCGCCAAGGTAGATGTCCTGACCATCAATGATGAAGAAGCGCGACAGCTCTCAGGCGAATACTCCCTTGTCAAAGCTGCAGAAAAGATATTTACGATGGGGCCCAAGTTCCTCATCATCAAGAAAGGAGAGCACGGCGCGATGCTGATGTCTCCAGATAAAACCTTCTACTGCCCTGCATTACCCCTCGCAGAAGTCAAAGATCCTACTGGCGCTGGAGATACCTTTGCGGGTGGCTTTATGGGCTATCTGGCCAAGACAGAAGACACTTCATTTGAGAATATGAAGAAAGCTGTCGTGTTTGGCTCTACGATGGCGTCATTCTGTGTGGAAGAGTTTAGCCTAGGCAAGATGAAGACCTTGACGCCTGCCGATATTGATAGTAGAATTCAGCAGTTTGTCCAATTGATGTCTGTAGACCTATAAAAATGGCTCAAAAGAGGCCTATTGACTTATAATTTGGCTTATTTTTGCTTTTAATAAATGAATACACGCCTCTTCTGAGGCAATCAATATCTAATACTACAGACATGTCAGACGCGGAAAGAATTAAATGGGGAAAGAAAGGTACCTACCTAGGCGTATTCCTAGTCTTGTTAATCCTCTTTTTTTGCTTATTGATTTACGTCTACAATCACGGCCATAATCAGGTAGGCTAACTAACTACAAGAGCACTCAACTCCTAACTCTACAACCTAGCTTCTCGCCTAATACCGAGTAAGACTCTCTAGAGTGTGTGGTTCCAAGTCTAATAAGGTTGGCGACTGGGTAAATAATTCAGTACAGAGGGGTGGGTGGTATATCGACGTATCTAGGCTATGGCAGAAAGGGTAATCAGCCTTAAGCGCCATCTAATTATTGCTGTTGGCCTATGATCCTTTTGAATAAATTTTTATAGTTTTTCACTGGACCTCTATGTTTGCTGTCGCTATCAATTCTAATTTCCTCTTCCGAAAGATTGTTAAGATTGAAACTTAATGGATAAACAAATTCGGGTTTGCCAAAGTAGTTAATGGGTCCATATTTGATGGCATAGATTTCAACATTGCCGTCATCGTCTTTCTGAATAAGCGGAAATCCTTGTGTATACTCTAAGTAATATTTAATCAATCTTTCTTTGGCTACTTCCTTAATGACGTCGTTATTACTTTTTACAAATTCAAACTTAATTGGTTTCTTTCTATCAAAAATCGAATAGGTGCTGAATTGATAACCATCGCTCTGCTTGACGATACCGTGCCAGAGCAAGATGTTTAATGGCGTCGGAGAAACCAATATTTCTTCATAAGCCATATTATTTTTATCAAGTTGTGTTTTGAAGTGGTAATAGGCGTGATTTTTAGATACCATTCCAACCAGGAGGTAACAAGACGACACTATCAAGGAATATTTAATGGCGTTGCTCTTTATTTTTTTCCTTGATTTTATAAGATGTACACAGATGCCACTAAAGAGTATTGCAGTATATATCGGTTCAAATACGTGAATAGAATTAAGGGAGAATAGATGATCATCAAATGGGCTTATCAGTTTTGTCCCATAGGTCGTAAACCAATCCAATATTGAATGTGTAAAAATTGAAAGGAAGAATGCAATATGCCAACTCCTTCTAGCCTGCTTTCGCTTGTAGCATCTGAAAAATACTTCGCCGAGTATCAGGCTGAGTGCTATCGCCAGAACAATAGAATGAGAAACACTTCTATGTATTGTTAGAAATTCTATATCGCTAAAAAAGGGTGCAAGAAAGACATCAAGATCTGGCAGAGTGCCTGCCGCAGCCCCAATAAGCAAAGACTTTTTACCTATTTCTTTATCCTTTACGATAGCAAACGTGGCTGCCCCTAATAAACCTTGAGTTAAAGAATCCATATATCTTATATCTCTTTGTACATCAATATTAACTCCTAGTTGATGAAAAACCTAAGCATTATTGTTAAGTCCAACTCGGATTCCGTGGTACAATGCGCCATACAAGAATGCATAAGCTAAAATGCCACCCTTATAAGTGCATATGAGCCATATAAACTCGTAGCCTGTTTATCTTAAAATTGTGATGTCTCCAGAGTCATTGAGCAATTCCATTTTACCATTTAGCTCAACTTCTAATTCATAATAGAAAACAAATACGTCTGGGCCGAGTGACTGTCCCTTGAAGTCTCCGAACCATTGGAAATTTGGATCTTCACTATAGAAGACAAGCTCACCCCATCTATCGTAAATACTAAATTTAATGCTAGGAGGAGGCCAATCTTCTGCGTATCCGATTGAGAAATAATCATTTACTCCATCATTATTAGGGCTAAATACATTGGGAATGTAAACAGTTTCTTGGGGGCAAAATTCTTCCATTAGCTCAAATGAAATGATCGTGTCGACACACGCGTTAGTCATCTTGATGGAGTAGCTTCCAGGCTCACCTAGGAGTCGTTCTGCAGACACTGAACCATCATTCCATAGTATAGAATCTAAGAGCAAATTGCTTAAATCAATTGGCAACAGTGCCCCTTCACAAAAGACGGTATTGTCATTGAGATCTAAATCCTCTAAGCCATCTAAGCCATCTCCAATTATTAAATTAAATGAATCCTCCACCACTCCACATGCATAGGTTAGCGTGACGGAATAAAGGTCACTCTCTGTAGCTATTAATTCTGAGCCTACAATCCCATTACTCCACGTGTAATCTCCCAACTCCGTATTTAATTGAACTTTGTGGATGGCTTCTGCACAAACAGTCTCATCTAAGGATAACTCTGGTTCTTCAATAGTTCTAATGATAATCGTGTCCGTACCGTATCGACAATCAATAAAGGATTTCACGTAGTATGTTCCAGGATTATCTATCTCAATTGAATTTCCTGTTTCACCTGTGCTCCATTCATTATATACATTGGACAAATTTGTGCCTAGTGTAATAGGATAATCACTATTACATAACACGATGTCCTCACCAAGGTCTACTGCAATATCGGTTGAAGGCGTACCTATACATTTAACGGCAATAGAATCAATATAATAATATGCATTATCCCGATACATCCCGTCTGGAATAAAGTCAGAGTTGGCATCATTATTAAAGTTACCTACGGTGACATGTGTTTCACCACCTGTAGATAGATACTCAACTGTTAATGTGTGCCACGCTGACTGGCTTTCCACAATAACGTTCTTTTGCATTTGAGGCATCTGACCCATATAGCTTGGTGGAGGACCCGCAGAGAGCAACATCCCTAGGCCATCAGAATGTCCGAAGTTATCCGCTGGGCTGTAGATTATGGTTAGTTCATATGTAGCGCCTGCTATAGTCGGTGTGGTAAGTACTCCTTGAATAAATTCTCGGGTACCGTAGGTATAAATACCCACATAGGCATCACCAGTTGAGGACGCTTGATTTCCTGCCTGATTGACTGGAATGTCAAGTTCGCTATCGTTACAAACATTGTAATAATCTGGTGTTCCTGGCCAAAAAGGACTGATCCAATTTATAGTCGTGAAATCACTAATTGCTATTGGACAACTTTCATACTCCTCAAAGTTTGCATTGGAGACAAGGTTCTGAGCGTAGATACCCGATACATAAAATACCAATAAAATGAATAATGCTGGTCTCATTATACTAATTGTTTCTTAGCCTTATATCCTCTCGAATCTGTTTTGCTTTACTATTCAAGACACACATAACACTATTAAGTCGGTTCAATACTTCATACTCTGAAACATAATTTTGTCCTTCTTTTCTATAGTACATCTAGTTAGTTGAAGGGACAGAATTTTACTTCTTTGCTAAGCGAACAAAAGAAACAAAGATATGTCGTTTGTATGCCACATAGATTGCCTCCATTTACAGATTGGTTGTAGTGTAATGAACTTGGCTTGCAATAGTTTTCATAATTCATTAAAGCACCAATCCTAATTGTTCATTTTTCTTTATGTGCCAGAGCGCCATCGTTTGTCTCTGATTAAAAGTAGCTCTTTTTTACTTTACATATGGGTGGTCTGATGCTAACTTTTCAATTGTCCTTATAAGTGTCGTCAAGAAGAACAATACCCACTTATCAATCTTTTCTCCCGTTCGTCGAGGCTTGTAGCCTCCTATACGCTATATCAGAGCCCTCCACTGTCAGAATTAGGATTTTTATGATGAACGAATGTTGCAGTTTAGCTGCATCAAAAGTCCTAAAAGCCTGTCTCGACTAAAATGGAGAGAGACTTTTGAAATGAGAGAACCTCTACATCAGTAGAGGGTGGGTGGCAAAG
>CALFUU010000150.1 GCA_937929835.1 uncultured Saprospiraceae bacterium
TTTATAGTCAGCCACTTGCTTTGGATGATTGCGATAATAATGTGGAAGTGGCCTTGACAAATGGCATTCCTTCTGGTGCAACCTTCCCGCTCGGAACGACAGCACTTGAGTTTACGGCAACAGATGATTGCGGTAATACAAGTCTTTGTGAGTTTTCTATCACCGTGTTAGATAGCGATGTGCCATCTATAGAGTGTCCTAGTAATGAGGTTGTTGTATGTACAGATACGGACTTATGTACTTGGGAAGCTACAGGTGTGAGCAGTTCTTCATTTGCAGATAATTGTGCAGTGCAAGAAGGATACACGGTGACTTATACAGTAACTGGTGCTACGACGGCAACCTCACCTACAACCGGAATCAATGATGTCGATGAAGACGATGTTGTCTTTAATTTAGGTACAAGTGAAATCTGTTACACAATAACTGATGCCGCTGGTAATTCTGATCAGTGTTGTTTTGATCTTGTAGTGGAAGATTGTCAAGATCCAGAAATTGTATGTCCTGCAGACTTTGTTGTTGAATGCGATGGCACTGGTAATAGCACCGAGTTGGCTACGTGGTTAGGGTCCGTTGGAGGCTCTGATAATTGTGCATCAGAAGTAGAGTTGACCAATAGATTGTTCAATACAATTAGTGGTTGTGGTGAGACACAATCAGAAATATATGCCTTTACAGTTACTGATGACTTTGGCAATACGAGTCTCTGTTATGCTGAGTTTAGAATAGAAGATACAACAGTGCCTACCATAGATGTAGAGGCTGCCGATCTTACATTAGAATGTAATGGAACAGGAAGTAGTGCTGCATTGACAGCTTGGTTGAACTATCAGGAAGGTGCTATGGCATCTGATCTTTGTGGCGAAATATCTTGGAGTCATAATTTTGTGCAAGAGCTAGATGTTATCTGTGATGGTAATTCTACTACGACAGTGACGTTCACAGCGACTGACAATTGTGGCAATGAAAGTACAACTACAGCAGTCTTTACTATAGAAGATACGGTGGATCCATTCATCGTATGTCCTGAGGATATTACATTGGAGTGTGCAGGTGAACTTAACGATGAATTGATAGCCAATTGGTTAGATCGCGCAAGTGCTGAAGACGGATGCTCAGGTGTCACCTTGGTAAATAATTTCGGAGAATTGTTTGCAGCAGGTTGTGGTAGTACAGGCGTGCATAATGTAATCTTTACTGCAGAGGATGCGTGTAACAATTTGTCAGTTTGTGAAGGGAATGTGACGATTGTGGATGAGTCGTCACCAGAAATAGTTTCAGAACCAATAGACTTGATCTTAGAGTGTGCGGGTACAGATAATGCGACAGACATTTCTAATTGGGAAACCAGTTTTGGAGGTGCGGTTGCAACGGATGCTTGCTCATCGCCTCTAATTTGGACAATTATTTCGACGTCTTCTTTAGATGATTGTGGTAGTACAAGTTCTTCAGAGTATACTTTCCAAGTGACAGATGACTGCGGTAATACAAGTACAACAACAGCGTCGGTAATTATAGAAGATACAACACCACCAGAATTGGTAGTGCCAGAGGATCAGGTAGAGGAGTGCAATGCGATTGCAGTTTCACTTGGGGAGTGGAGAGCAGAAGTGACTGGCAGTGATGCCTGTGGTGCAGTAGCGTTTACTTCAGTATTATGGAATACCACTAGTGGATGCGGCGGTACGGAGTCTATGACGTATCTCTTTACAGCGACAGATGCTTGTGGCAATAGTTCAACTGGCTTTGCAAGCTATGGAACAGAAGACACACAAGTGCCCACGCCAGTATGTCCTGCAAATCTATTGTTGACTTGTGGGTCGGTATCCAATGATCAGCAGATTTTGTCTTGGCTCAATTCAGCATCTGCAACAGATGCTGTAGACTGTAGTGAATTAAATATTACTAACGATTATCCTGGAGATCTTCCAGAATTAAATTGTAATGGTGGTTTAGGTATAGAGATCAACTTTATCGCAACGGATGCCTGTGGTAATAGTTCTAGTTGTAGCAGCACAATCACTATGGATGATAATACGCCACCAACTTTTTCTAATTGTCCACTCGATATGATGGTCAATGTTGATGTAGACTTATGCTCTACTAATGTGGTGTATAGTCAACCAATTGCTTTAGATGCGTGTGATGCCTTTGTTGAAGTTGCCTTGATAGAAGGCGTGCCTTCGGGTATGCCATTCCCACTTGGCCTGACAACGGTAACCTTTGAATCAATTGATGAATGTGGAAATACCTCAATCTGCACTTTTGATATTACAGTTGTCGATAGTGACGTGCCGTCCATAGCTTGTCCAAGTAATGATGTAGTTGTCTGTACGGATTCTAACACTTGTGCTTGGATAGCTACAGACCAGATTGACCCTATATACAATGACAATTGTCCAGGTCAAATCTTGACTTTTAATATTACTGGTGCAACAACTGCGATGAGTGGCCCTACTGGTGTCAACGAAGTAGATGCTGGTGGAGAAATATTTATTTTAGGTAGAAGTACAATTCTATACACGATAACTGATCCTGAAGGCAATGTAGGCAGTTGTGAATTTGACGTCGTTGTTGAAGACTGTGAAGATCCAACATTGACTTGTGTTGATGTTACAGAAGTGGCTTGTGGATCAGAGGATTTATCAGTTTGGTTTAATACTATTGCAGCGAGTATTATGGATAACTGCAGTGCTGCAGGAGAGATGGTTGTCGATACTTTACTGCTTACAGACTTTAGTAGTTGCGGCAATACTTTTGATAGAGTCTATCAATATAGAGTTACCGATGCTTTTGGAAATTTCTCTCAATGTATTGCAAGATATGAAACCATTGATGAGGTAGTCCCTGATATAACAGACGCCACTGATCTAACTGTAGAGTGTGCGGACGGTTCTCAGTCTACAGCCTTATTGGCTTGGTTAAATGATAATGGAGGGGCTACAGCTACAGATGCTTGTAGTACACCGATAACGTGGACGAATGATTTTGTCAATGACTTATCAATTGTATGTGGAAGCAATGGTAGAGTAGAAGTGGTCTTTACAGCCACTGATGCTTGTGGTAATTTCAGTACCACATCGGCCGTCTTCACAATTGAGGACACGACTGCACCAGTACTTACTTGTCCTGATGATATTTCGCTAGAATGTTCTGAGGATATCAACGTCGCAGTTATTAACAACTGGTTGAGGACAGCAACAGCACTTGACGCTTGTCAAGGCATAACAGATATAGTGAATAATTATCCTGGACTTTTTGCAGAGGGCTGTGGATTAACAGGCGTACACACGGTAACTTTTGCGACTTCGGATGACTGTGGTAGTTTATCTAGTTGTCAGAGAGAAATTATATTCTTAGATCGTATCGCTCCAGAAATTATTAGGGAGGCTGAAGATTTAGAGTTGAGTTGTTCATCCACGACTAGTGCAGAGGATATCGCTCTATGGTTAGCCAATAATGCTGGTGCTGAAGCAACTGACGCCTGTAGCGATGAAGCTTTAGTATGGACTTTTGAAGAGATAGAAAGTTCAGAAGGCTGTGGAGGCTTTAGTAATCAGACTTACGTCTTTACAGTCACAGATAACTGTGGCAATACCTCTACTACTGAGGCGATGGTTGTCATAAGTGATGATACGGATCCTGACTTTGACCTAGGTCCGCAAGATCTAACCATCAATTGTGATCCGATGGCAAATGCTGTTAGCTTAGAGGATTGGTTAACAAGTAATGGTGGTGCTATCGTTTCTGACGAGTGTGCTTCTAACTTTACGTGGACTTACGATTTGGTATCCTTAAGTGATGACTGTGGTAATACCAGTGTGCAAACTTACAGGTTTACAGTCAGCGACGAATGTGGTAATAGCAGTACAGCCGAGGCCGACTTTGTGACGACAGATGCAGTGGCACCAGTGATAACTAAAGAAGCAGAAAACTTTACTGCAGAGTGTAATGGCTCTAGTAATAGTGCAGAGATTTTATCTTGGTTGAATAACAATGGGTTTGCTACTGCAGAAGATCTTTGTGGTTCGATAGCTTGGACAAATGATTATGGTACAGTGCTCACAGACTGTGGTACTGCTGGTGGTGTAACTGTCTTCTTTACAGCTACTGATGAATGCGGCAACAGCTCGACAACCTCAGCTGTATTTACAATTAATGATACGACGGATCCTATTTGGACTTTGAATCCACAGAGTATAGAGGTAGAGTGTGATGGTTCTAATGATCCTATGGGTCAGATAGAAGCTTGGCTCAATACAGCCGGTGGTGGAGAAGCTGAGGATGATTGTAGTGCAATAAGCTATACCCATAATTTCTCTGCTATCGATTTGGAATGTGATATGGAAGGAGGTGTAGAAGTTATGTTTACAGTAACGGATGCTTGTGGTAATTTCAGTACGGCAACAGCGATGCTGACGATAACAGATGATGTCCCACCGATCTTCACGATACAAGCCGCCAATCAAAGTGTTGAGTGCAATGGCTCTGGAAATCTTGCAGAACTCCAAGCTTGGCTCGACGCTAATGGTGGTGCCGTAGCTCAGGATGGATGTAGTGCAGATTTGACGTGGGCTTATGTGATGAGAGCCACTATTGGTAACTGCGGTATGACACAGATAGCCACTTATGACTTCACAGCTACAGATGCCTGCGGTAATGTATCAGCCAATACAACTGCGGCCTTTATAATAGAAGATACGACGATGCCTGTCTTCGATAGAGTACCGACCAATCTTGTTGTAGAATGTGATGGGGTTGGTAACCGTGATCAATTAGTGGCTTGGCTAGACGACAATGGTACTGGCTTAGCTTCCGATATCTGTGGTGCAGTGAGTTGGACTTGGGACTTGGTGACAGAGCAAGATAAATGCGGTGATACAGGAGATCAGGTTTACAGATTTACGTTGACTGATGCTTGTGGCAACACAAATACTGCAGAGGCGACCTTTACAATAGAAGACACGACTATACCTGTGCTCATTGCAGGAACTGATGAGTTGCTAGAAGATTGTAGTGATGATTTTAATGGGGACATTTTACAGTTTGATGCTTGGCTTACGAATAATGCTGGAGCGACTGCTTCAGATATTTGCGGCCAAATTACTTGGAGCAATGATTATGTATTTGAAAATTGGGTAACAACTTGTGGTAATACACAATACGTCGATGTGACCTTTACGGCTACAGATAATTGTGGTAATAGTGACTCTACCACCCACAGATTTGGCGTAGGGGATATCAGTGCACCTACCTTTGTCAATTGCCCTCGACCGCCAGTTGTGGTTGATGCGCCGGATACCTGGTGTAGTGCTTTTGTTAATTTTGCGGAGCCAGTTGCTGAGGATAATTGTTCTGACTTTACAATTGAGCAAGTAGATAATACAGGCCTCGGTTCTGGTGATCTCTTTGATGTAGGTTTGACGATATTAAGTTATGTAGCTACGGATCAATGCGGCAATACCTCCACTTGTGAACTGAAGATTATAGTCAATGACTTTCATACACCGCCATCGATAACTTGTGGAGGGAGTATGACTGTCGATAACGATCCATCTATGTGTGGTGCTATTGTAGATGGTATTGCCCCACTCACTTTAGATGATAATTGCTTGGCCAACTTATCTGTTGTGTATGAAGTGCTAGATGCTGCAGGAATCTTAATCTATTCAGGCTTTGATGATGCGAGTGGACTGAAATTCCCAACGGGGGCCAACAGTATAAGTTATACCGTTACTGATCAGCCATTACTATTAATAACAGAATTGGTTCAAGATGGTGTATCTTCTGGAGTGGAGATAGCTAACTTTGGACCTGGATCCTTGGACATCAGTTGTTTAGATATTTCTAGGATTGGCAATAGTGAAGAGACTTTTAATGTTCCTAATGGTACGGTACTCCCAGTGGGAGGCATCTATACGCAAGCCTTCAGTCAGATTAATCCTGCAGCATCTGCGGGCTATTATATTTCTTTCTTGGATAAGATCATTGATGGTGTATCTATCAATGGATATGTTTCTTCTATTTATGATTTTGGTGGAAGTATATTCGGAGAGAATGTTTATAGAAACCAAGTCAGTGATCGAGATGGTGCTGTTGATTTTGTAGTCGCTGATGCTTGCTTTACTGGATCATATGGTGAGTTCAATCCAAGTTTACCTGTGATGCCAGATAATGGAATTGGCTCAAGTTTACAACAAGCTGTGCCGAGTACATCAAGCTGTTTCTTCAATGTAATAGTGGTTGATAACGAGCCAGCTTTCTGTGCGGCTTTTGATACGACACGCTATTGTCTGACTTCTGAGCTCATTGCGCCTAATACTTGTACGCAATTCACTTTTGATGTACCAGGAGGTATTACTGTAGGTGAGATTAATTTGAGAGATCTCATTGTAACACATAATCAAGTTGGTGATTTAGCATTTAGCTTGACCAGCCCAGCTGGGACAACAGTCCAATTGTTCGATGCCTTATGTGCAGGTACAAGTAATGTAGATATCTCTTTGGATGATCAGTCTAGTACGGCGTTGACTTCTGTCAGTTGTGAGCCACTAGGAGGTGCTGCAAGCTATCAAGCCTTTGAGTCTTTGTCGGCTTTCTTTGATGAGCCAGCAGCAGGATCATGGACTTTGAATGTGTATAATAATGGAAACGAAGAAGGTGCACTAGAGTCTATTTGTTTAGAGATTTTAGAGTTAAGACCGTACACGCAGGGAGATCTAGTCCTTTCTAATGATCTAGGTGAGTGTAGTGCGGCACATACTTGGCAGCATCCACAGATTGATGAAAATTGTGGTATGGCCTCTATGACGATTACTTTTGAATCTGATCAGAATATAGCACTCCCACCTTCTGGTGATGTGGTGCCTGGTGAGATGACAACAGAGATATTTGCAGTAGGGACGACAAGAGTGATTTATACGATAGAAGACGCAGCTGGAAATAAATCCATTTGTAGTTTTGAGGTCATCGTGGTTGATGATGAAGAGCCAATTATTGATCTTGCTTTCTGTCAGAACCAAACGATCCAGTTAGGACCGGGTGAATGTTTTGTGCCTGTCAGTGCGCTTAATCTTCCGCCTATTATTGAAAACTGTGGCAGTTCTAATATAAGCTTTACACCTGCAATTGATGCGGGCTTGCCATCGGGGGATCATCCACTGGTCTTTGCTCTAGTAGATGCCTTTGGTAATTCTAGTGGCTGTGATTTTATGGTGACCGTCTTACCGTTCGAAGTGCCTAATGGACAATTGGCTTGCCTCGGTCAGATTAATTTAAGTTTAGGTGCGGATTGCGAAGAGCAGATTACGGCGGATATGATTCTGGGTCCTGGACAAGTAGTTGGCTGTACAGAGGACTATTGTGTGACGGTAAGAGATGAAGATGGTAATGAAGTCGCTGGTGGTGTTGTCAATGAGACACATATTGGTCAAGTCGTTATCGTAGAAGTCTGTCCAGATTGTAATGGTGGTAATTGCTGTTGGGGAGAGGTGCTTGTAGAAAAGAAGGTAACGTCTATCGCTTGCCCCGTTTCACAAATTTCTATTTCTTGTAATCAAGTATTTGAGCCTGCTGTTGTAGGTGAGCCAATAGTAGAAACTTGTGAGCAAGACCTGCTCTTCTCATATGAGGACAATTTTATACTCGGGGATATGTGTGATACAGCACCAGGTACAATCGAACGAACGTGGTACATCACAGATCAGAATAATAATGTACAGCAATGTCTACAAGTGATCACTATTGTAGGTTTCGATATCAATGAAGTCAATTTCCCTGCAGACACCATTCTGACTACGGATTTAATTACTTGTGAAGACATCGCTGTGGATGAAGATCTGTTACATCCTGATCACACAGGCTGGCCAGATCTCAATGGGGTAGCGATCAATATTACTGGTGATGGACTTTGTTCACATTTCTGGGGTTGGGAAGATACGAAGCTTTACAATTGCGAGGGCAGTTATGAGATATTGAGACAGTGGCTGGTAAGGGATATGTGTGATCCAGTTGATTTTGGCACCAACCCAATTATCTATTATCAGTCTATCAAGGTGTTGGATAATATGCCGCCTCAGTTTACAGGTTGCGATCACGGCACGATAGCAGCACCTGCTAACTTTGATTGTAATACGGAAATTTATTTGAATGATTATTTCCCTGAAATCACAGATCTCTGCGGTTCAGTAAAAGACACTTTAATTACAGTAACTCCTGGTGCTGCCATAGAGAGACCAGTAGGTAGTGGTCAATATTACCTGACCAATATGGCACCAGGAACACATACAGTTAAGATTACTGTTGGAGATCATTGCAGCAATATCAATCGTTGTGAGTTTGATATCAATGTGATAGACCAGACTGGACCGAATGTAGCCTGTGAGCAAGACGTGCACGTTTCACTTAATAGTGTAGGCCTTACGGAATTTCCTGCGGAGATATTGGATGATGGCTCATTTGATAACTGTACGGCTGTAGAGTTTCAAGTGTATAGGATGGATGATAATTGTGGTAATCCATCGGATCTTGAGCCAGGTGCTTACGTTTCCCTTTGTTGTGCTGATGTTACCGCCAGCCCTATCAATTTGATGCTTAGAGTCTGGGATGATGCGGATAACAATGGAATGTTTGGAACCACAGGAGATTTCTTCTCTGAGTGTATGGTCAGAGTCAATGTAAGCAATGCCACAACACCGAGTCTGTCGTGCCCGCCTTCTATAGAGTTGGCTTGTAATGCAGACTACACCAATTTAAATCTTACCGGTCAGCCGACTTTAGGCTCCGCTTGTAATTTCGTCGACGCTGAGTTTGCCGATGATATCAGTGCTCTCAATAGTTGCAATACTGGAGAGGTCATTAGGACTTGGAATATTATCGGTCAGAATATCGAGTGTGAACAAGTTATCCATATCGAGTCGGCTATGCCATTTACAGAAAATGATATCGTATGGCCACAAAATGTAGAAGGTGACTGTAGTGTAATGACCACTGCTCACCAACCACTGGTGTCTACCTTATCGTGCTCTCAGATTGGTATAGATGTAGCGTCGGATACATTCTTCTTTACGGAGAACGCCTGTTACAAAGTCATCAATGAATGGACGGTGATAGATTGGTGTCAATACGATGGCACGACGACACTGCCACAGGGTATTTGGGAACATACACAAACGATTACGGTGACCTCTACGGAGGCACCTGTCATCACAGGTTGTGGAGATTTGATTGTTGATCTTGAGAATGATGACTGCTCTGCCCTCGATGTGCCAGTTAGCAATACGGCCACTTCAAATGGTTGTGCCAGTGGTAGCGACTTATCTTGGTCTTATGAAATCGATTATGATGCCGACGGCAATTCTGATATGAACGGCATCACTTCTGGAGCTGTATCTAACATTACGCTTATGGAGGTTGATGAGTTAGGAGCTACAATTTTGTGGACAGCTATAGATGGCTGCGGCAATACAGATGCTTGTACACAATTTGTAACAGTTCGAGATGGTAAGAATCCATTGGCCTATTGTAATAGTATCGCAGTCGCAACAATGGAGGTCAATGGTGCTGTAGAGGTCTGGGTCTCTGATGTAGATGCTGGTAGCACTGATAATTGTACGGCGACGTCTGATTTGGTTTTATCTTTTGATGCGGCGACTACGGTGAGCAATGTGTCTTTCAGTTGTGCGGATATACCTAATGGTATTTCAGAAGATATACAAGTCACTTTATTCATCACAGATGAAGCGGGCAACCAATCCAATTGTACGACGACCATCAGTCTTCAAGATAATGCGGATGCATGTCCAGATCAGGTGCAGACACCAATTATGATTGCGGGGATAATCAAGACAGAAGATGGCGTGCCGCTTCAAGCAGTACAGACGCAGATTGTTGATGGTGCAATGCTTGTTGAAGAGATGAATGTCACGGATACAACTGGTGGTTTTGAGTTTACAGATGTACAGATTAATGGTAACTATAGGATAACGCCTACAAAATCTGGTGGTTTCTTAGATGGCCTTTCTACTTTTGATTTGATCTTGATACAGCGGCACATTCTTGGAGCGGCTATATTGGATAGTCCTTATAAGATTATCGCTGCTGATGTCACTAGAAATGACAAAGTCAATGGACAAGATCTTATCGAGTTACGTAAACTTTTATTGACACATATTGATTCGTTTGCGACGGGAGATTCTTGGAGATTTGTACCAGAAAATTTTGTATTCCAAAATCCTACGAGTCCATTCCCGATAGAAGAAGACATCGTGATTTCTTCCGTTCAGGATTCTATGATGCACAATGATTTTATTGGTGTCAAGTTAGGAGATGTAGATGGTTCTTTTGTTGTGAACCTTGATGATCAAGAACTATCAACAAGAAGTATTTATAATATCCATTATACTGTTGAATCCAACGAAGAAGCGTCCACTTACCTTATGCCTGTGTTCTCTACTGACTTAGATGTGATCTATGGATTTCAGTTGGGGCTACAGCTCAATCAAGGTCAAGTATTAGATATCCTTCCTGGTAGTGTCACTCTTAAAGAGGAGAACTATAAAATGCTGGATGCGCAGACAATAGCGATTAGTTGGAATGAAGTGGAGGGTTCGGTGACCAATCTAAATGCGCCGCTCTTCTATCTCAAAGTTGCGGATATAGATGTAGCCTCCTTTGAAATAGAATTATTGACAGAAATGCCACAAGCAGAGATTTATCTCACTGAAAGTTTGACAACCAAGGTGCCGGTGTTGTCTCTGTACGAGGAGGTCGACGAAGAACAAGATTTTGAGCTGTACCAAAACGATCCGAATCCATTTAAAGATTGGACGACAATCGACTTTTATCTACCGACAGCTCAAGATGTGACTATGTCTTTCTATACGCCAGATGGGGCCCTCATCCATAGTGTCAAAGGTCGCTATCCAGAAGGTAGAAGTAGCCTAAAAATTGAAGCTTCTGACCTAGGTGCACAGAATGTTATCATATATAGGTTATCTTCGGACCTTTATACGAGTGGCAAGAAGATGATACTGGTCAAGTAAAGATATACTGATCAATTCTATTAGAATTGTTAGGGGATTCGTTCAACAGAATGGATCCCCTTTTTATTGGGTTTGTCTTCGTTAATTTTACTTTGAGTTTAGTTTATACACGTTTGTATACAACTTAATGACAACCAATAGGAGAGCCAGGAGGCATCTTCGCAATATGGGGCAATTGAAAGTTTTCTGCTTTCGTCTCCGATTCTACTAATAGCGAACGTAGATAGGCCAGATGGGCTAATCGATTCGTGCTGCTATTAGATCTGAATTTTACCATTTCGTCTATAACTAAGCGTGCGCTCCCTTGGACTTGCTTGTTGACCGTCTGCGTTCTCGATAGTTTCAACAAGTGAATAAATAGTACTTTTTCTTTCATCAAGGCATATGATTCTGATCCTTGATTTTTACTGATGTAATTATGTATTTTACCCAAGTAGTTGGTTAGGTTCCAATTCTTGTTGTTCATTAAAGTCAATCGGGCTAACCTTTGCGGATTGAGTAAAAAGCTAACAGTATACGCCACAGAAGCTTCTGCTGCAGCGAGCGGATCAAAGAGGCTTCCCATGTCCCCCTTAAATGTTTCTCGTGTACGCGGATGTCCATACGCTGCAGGAGGGATTAGGGCTGTGAGGGCATCGGGTATCTTAATGTAGTCGACATCCATTGTATGGAGCAACGCTTCTAGAGCTCTCTTTTGATGCTCTATAGACACAGGAGAAAAGTTAGTGGGTTCAGGTTTTTCGCTATACTCAAAATGGTAACCACCTATCAGTTTTGCAACAGCCTCCACTTGATAACGATGCATCAGATAGGCCGGCACCAAGACTTTTTCTAAGTCAGAGTAGGGTGCACCATTTGGTAGGCTACCCATACCCATATTATTGAGGACGTGCTTTCTGAGTATGTTGATTCTTTCTAGTTCTCCGATAGGGTCTCTTCCGTTGTCCCATAAATGCGCCAAGGGATGCAAACCGCCTGCTGGTCTCGCATCTTGATCCGTAATAAAGAGCAGCTCATTATTCTTATTGTAATCCAGTACGGATTGAAGATAGTCTTCCTCCGTCTCTCCATTGTCAGGAGCTCCATAACCATAACGAATGGCTTGCTTGTCCCACTCTCCAATCTTCTGATCATAGGCCGCTGCAAAATCAAGTTGCCCATTCGTCAAGGTCACATAAGGATGTGGATAGTCCATCACCGATGCTCGGTCATTATACGAACTGGCAAAGTTGTGAGCCAACCCTATCGTATGTCCGATCTCGTGGGCTGATAGTTGACGTAGTCGAGCCAGCGCCATATCGAGCATAGCAGGATCTTCATCGTCGAGATCAAAAGGGGAGAGTATGCCTTGTGCAATCAAGTAATCTTGCCTGACCCGCAGTGAGCCTAAGCTGACGTGGCCCTTGATAATCTCTCCAGTACGTGGATCAGAAACAGAGGCACCATACGACCAGCCCCGCGTAGACCGATGTACCCATTGTATCATATTGTAGCGGACATCTAGCGGGTGAGCACCTTCGGGCAGCTCTTTGACAAGAAAAGCATTTTCATATCCTGCTGCTGTAAAGGCTTGATTCCACCAGCGCCCACCTTCCATCAAGGCAGTCTTGACTGGCTCTGGACAGCCGCTATCTATGTAGTAAACGATAGGCTCGACAGCTGCGCTTATTTTGGCTCTAGGATTCTTCTTTTCTAAACGATGGCGTAGGATGTAGCGTTGCTCCATATCTTGACCAATAGGCGCAGCATAGTTGTAGAAACTCCCATAGAAGTAGCCAGACTCTGGATGAAATTTTCTAGGGGTATAACCTGCATCGGGTAACCGCACAAAAGAGTGATGTTGTCTGACAGTCACAAAATCTGGCGTCGGTGTCACTGTTCTTATTTCAGAACCAGTAGGGCCACCCTTAAAGGTGAGCAAGGCCTCCAATTCCGTATTGTCTGGAAAATTGAAAAGACCTTCTTTGTAGACAGCACTTCTCGTTTTGTCTAGATCGTAGGCGCCTTCTCCTCTCTGTTTGAGACGCTTAGCGACGCCGTGAGCATCTCTGAGTAAGAAGGGTGTAGCATCGAGCACATAAGTGCCCTCGGCATTATCCTCGATCACAAATCCAAAAAGAACAGAGTTGGCAAATGCTTCTTTTACAGAGGCAACTTCCTTAGCATTATCGCTCAGGGCTCTGTACCGCAAGTTGTCTTGGATCAAGAGCATCTTATTTCCTGATCTATAAAATCGGACGACTCTATTCTCGCCGAGCTGCCCTCTATCTAACCCAATATCATTGGAGCCGACCCCAGCTGCCAGGCTGTTAACATAAAGGAACTCGGAATCGATCATAGTTTCTGGCACGTGTAGCAGGACCTTCCCCGTACTGTCTTGCCATATAAAGTCAATGAAGCCCTCCTGCTTCTGACAGAATGCAAGAAACGGCAGAGTAAGGAGTA
>CALFUU010000151.1 GCA_937929835.1 uncultured Saprospiraceae bacterium
CATCAAGAGTTATCTCGATACCATACCTGAGAGGAATAATTATCATATTAAGAAGCGTAGCCATAACCAATCTGTAGAGCTGCAAATGCAGGATGGGGAGATACACAGGCTGAAGATAGATGGACAACTTGTAGATCGCAAAGAATATAGTTCTGTACAAGGGATTATTGACAGTCTACGGCCCGATAATAAGAGTGGAATGATCACGGTATTCCCAGATTGTGGAGAGGATTTTGGCAATATTTACTTTTTGGATAAGCATCGCCGAGTGACCAAATTGGATACAATACTGAGTGATTTTGATGCGAGACTTAAGACAATTGAAGATCTAACTGAAGGCAAATTGGATTTTCATATCGATCAATTTAGTCCCGAAGTTGTCGACTCACTGATCGCTGAGATGGAAGCCAAGGACTTTAAGTCGTACGTCAGTAAGAAGAAAATTCGCGTGGATAGTCTGAGGGATTTGCTGCCTTCCTTTGATAGCCTATCTGAATTGAGCTTGGTCGAATCTGGGTCTCGAGTTTTTTGGACTAGAGTAGAGCCTAATGATTCTTCTCTCAGCAATTTACAAGTGGATTGCAGTTCTCTTGCAGACCAATTGGCTAATGCGCTTCTGGGAGATCAGCTTATTTCAGCAGAGAAAATTTCTACATTGAAATTGACTGGAAAGCATATGAAAATCAATGATGAGAAACAGCCTTCCAGTATCTGGAAGAAATACAAAGCCATCTACGAGAATGTCACAGAAGTAACGCTAGCACAAAACTCTAGTATGGAAATAGAAATCAATCCTGAGTCGTATCAGAATCGATTTCCCTATAATTCTTTAACCCAATAGTTCTTTGATGATAATGGAAAGGGTCTTGCCATCGGCTTGTCCTGCAAGTTGTTGATTGGCCATACCCATAACCTTACCCATATCTCGCATACTGCTGGCTCCTGTCTTCTCGATAATCTCCTTGAGTATAGGTGTCAATTCTTCCTTGGATAATTGCTTAGGCAGGTAGTTGCTCAGTACGGCAATTTCTTCTTCTTCAGTCTTGGCGAGATCTTCTCTGCCTTGCTTGACATAGATATCGTGTGACTCTTGTCTTTGCTTCATCAGTTTCTGCACCATTTTGATTTCTGCAGCCTCATCTAGTTCTTTGCCACTTCCATCTGTTTTGACAAGGAGTATGGCCGCCTTGATAGCTCTTATTGTCCTCAGGGCAGCTTGGTCTTTAGCTTTCATTGCTGTCTTAAGGTCTGTCATTAGTCTGGCTTCTAAGCTCATATGATTTGTTAATTGTGTCACAAAAGTACTTAGTTTTTTTGTTCCACTGCTTGATAGAGAAATCTCAGAATCTACTAGGATTATTCAAGGGTCTGTGAAACCACCTCATAATCCCACTGCTGTCCGTCTCTGGTCAGCTCAAAGTGAAGATGAGGACTTGTTGCCAAGTCAGAGTTACCGACCTTGGCAATGAGATCACCTTTCTTGACGTAGTCTCCCTCGCCGACTAAGATTTCAGAGAGGTGTGCATAGAAGGTTTCCATCCCATTGTTGTGATCTCAATAAAAAATGAGACTGTCTATTACAAAACAGTCTCATTGCATTTATTGACTTTAGCTAAGTCTTAGTTTCGGCCTGATCTTACCCCTCCATCTGTATCCCAGATGGCTCCAGTTATCCAAGAACTTTTTTCAGAAAGTAAAAACATGATACTGTTGGCGATATCTTGAGGTGTTCCTATTCTTCCTATGGGGTGGAATCCATTAAAGCCTTCTAATGCTTTTTCGGCTTCAGCCTTACCACCGAATACACCATGATATACAGGAGTATTAACGACTGCTGGAGAAACTGCGTTTACTCTGATTTTGTGATCTGCTAATTCCATCGCTAGGTGTTGTGTCAATGAATGTAGACCTGCTTTTTGCATAGAGTAAGCCGACGAAGGTGTCGCTTTGACGGCTTGCTTTGCCCACATAGAACCTACATTAACTATAGCTCCTCCACCACTGTTTTTCATAGCATTTGCAGCGGCCTGTGTCAAGAAGAAAAAGCCTCTATTCAAGTCTAAGTACGAATCGTAGTCGGCTGGTGTGTGGTCTAAAAATGGCTTAGGACCAAAGATGCCTGAAGCATTTACCAGACAATCAACATTGGACATTTTGTTGATTTGGCTGATTAGCGAGTTGACTTGGTCACTATTCGTGATGTCTATTTGATGCTTAACCAGATTGGGTGCATCAGCAATCTTGTCGGTACTTCTCCCTACAACGTGTACGGTTGCACCTTGATTAAGTAATTGTTCTACAGTGGCTTTTCCTATTCCACTTGTTCCACCTATTACGATGGCCACTTTACTGTTGAATTCAGACATAAATTTACGATTGTTTGTGCATAGACAGACAAGTCTGTCTACTTGTTAATAAATTTTTTATATAATTTTAGAACAAATATTTTTCGCTTCTGAAATAGGCCATTCTTTTTGATGTAAGTGGCTTTCTCCTACAGCACCTTCATAAAGTAGATAAATCTGCCGAACCGTAGTTTCTAATGCAGTAGTGTTAAGCTTAAGGTTCCTTTCTACCAGTTTAGAAATCAATTGAAGGAACTGTTGCTTTTGACTTTGTATTTCTTTTCTAATTATTTTATTGTCTTTAGGTATTTCTGCTATTGTTTTGATACACCAGCACCCATTAAAATCTTTGTTAAGAAAGAACTCCTGAAGAAAATCAAATATGGCTAGGATTTGAGTTTTGCCTTTTGGTTTCGCCACACAATAAACTTCTACGCTCTCTAAAAATGTAGAGTTCATATGTCTCAAGTACGAGATGCAAAGGTCATCCTTGGATTTGAAATGATTATAGAGAGTGGCCTTGGCGATGCCCGCTGTGACTATTATTTCATTGATGCCTGTAGAGTTGTATCCATTCTTGTAGAAGAGATGTGACGCAGCATTTATGATTTCAGCTTTTATATCTGTTTTCATTTCGGAACCCAATATACGCTAAAAACCATAAGGTAGACAAGTCTGTCTACTTACTGCAGATATTAAAGTAAAAGATTTGTCGCCAAGATAGCTTTTTTGAAGGCGACGGACCTTGTAGACACCCCACTAAAGCTTAGCTCGTTGCAGCCCGCCCTCCACTATGCACTAGTAAAGCCAACGCTACCTTCTAACTTCCTGAAGAAAGGACCGCCTCCCACTATCCACCAAAAAAATCTATGATCTATTATCTATTCTCTATTATCTAAAAAAAGCCTTCGCCGCCTAGCCTCAACTATGCACTATGCACTAAAAAACTATGCACTAATAAATTTATGCACTAGTAAAGCCAACGCTACCTTCTAACTTCCTATAGGAAGAACCGCCTCCCACTACCCACTAAAAAAATCTATAATCTTTTATCTATTCTCTCTTATCTAAAAAAATCCCTTCGCCGCCCAGCCCACTATGCACTAAAAAACTATGCACTAAGAAATCATCCCCACCAATTCCACAAAATCCTCCACCCCCAATTGTTCAGGTCGCTGTTGCAAAAGTGGATGATCCATTAATTCTGGTTTATGAGCGAGCAAACCTTTTAACGTATTGCGCATTTTTTTTCTCCTTTGCCCAAAAGCCATTTTGACGATTTTGTTGTAGCTTTTTTCGTCGCAGGGTAGAGTCGCGCTAGACTTGCGCTGCATAAGAATGAGGGAAGAGTTGACCTTTGGTGCAGGGTCGAAGGCTTGCGGAGGAATGTCAAATAATTTCTCCGCTGTGTAGAAGGCTTGTGCTTTCAGAGTGATGATGCCGTTGGCTTTGGTGCCAGGCTGGGCACAGATTCTTTCGGCCATTTCTTTTTGAAACATCCCGACCATCACAGGAATCTTATCTCTGTAGTCGAGCATCTTAAAAACGATTTGAGAGGAGATATTGTAAGGAAAATTGCCGACGAGATTGAAGGCAGCTCCTTTGTGAATATCTGAGAGATTGACTTGTAGGAAGTCCGCTTGGATGAGCTGTTCTATGGCGAGTTTTTGTCTGAGGATGGCCACCATATCCTTGTCATATTCTATGGCACAAAACTGTGGATATTGCTCAGCTAGAAGATATGTCAACGTGCCGGGTCCCGGTCCAACTTCTAGGAGAGGCCTATCGCTGGGACAATGGGTATTTATGCGACTCATAATGTCCGTTATCACTGATTGATCTATAAGGAAATGCTGCCCTAGTTGTTTCTTCGCTTTCATTTGACTGCCGCTATAGTGTGTAATGTAAGGATTATACACCTTTAATGAGGGCTTCGCTTATCTTTGTCCGCTTATAACAAGGATACAAGATTATGGCTAAGAAGATAAAACTCGGTATTACACTAGGAGATTTCAATGGTGTAGGCCCTGAAGTGATTATAAAGGCACTCGCTACATCCAAGATGATGGACTACTTTACCCCTATCATCTATGGCAATTCTAAGGTGTTGGCTTATCACAAAAACGTCGTTAAAGACGTCAACCTCAATTTTGTATCTATCAAGGATGCCAATAATGCGGCCTATAATAAGGTCAATGTCATCAATGTATGGTCAGAAGAGACGAGTGTCCAACTGGGTGTGCCGACGAAGGAAAGCGGCAAGTATGCGCTGCAATGTATAGAGCGGGTAGTAGAGGATGCCAAGGCAGGTCTCATTGATGCTATCGTTACGGCACCGATCAATAAGCACGCGATGAATATGGCAGGCTTCAAGCACGTGGGGCATACAGAATACTTTACGGAGGCCTTCGAAGCACCAGAAACTGTGATGACAATGGTCTCTGACAGCGCCATCGTCTCTGTAGCTTGCAATCATGTCCCTGTCAATGAGGTCGTTAATAATATCGATAAGAAGAAGATTATAAGAAAGCTCAAGGTGCTCTCTAAGACCTTAAAGCAAGATTTCGGTCTAGAGCGGCCGACTATAGGTGTGCTTGGGCTCAATCCCCATGCGGGCGATGAGGGTGTGATTGGAGATGAGGAAAAATCCTTTATAGAGCCAGCTATCTTAGAAGCTAAGCGTAATGGGGTATTGGCTTCTGGGCCACATCCCGCTGATGGTTTCTTTGGGACTAGAGATTTCTCTAAGGTGGATGCCATCCTAGCGATGTATCACGATCAAGGTCTGATTCCTTTTAAGCTACTGTCCTTTGGGGATGGCGTCAATTATACTGCGGGACTACCTGTTATTAGGACTTCTCCAGACCATGGTACGGCTTATGGTATTGCAGGCAAAAATCAGGCAGATGCCTCTTCTATGCGCAAAGCGATGTTTTTAGCTAAAGACTTGTTTCAGAATAGGCAGCTTAATCTAGCGGCCGAAAAGAGAGGGAGTGTGAAAAAAACGTCAAAGCCGCAAGAAGAAATCCAAGATTAGGTTGAGATTTAGGTTCTAAAAAAATCTTCTCCCAGGATTGGTTTATTGCTCGTATTGCCTCTATTGGCTCTGACAACTCAAATATATAGAAGTCATATTAAAATGACCTCTTATATACGAATTTAACTTATATAACGTCCGTTCTTAGTTTAACGTCCTTATTTTCTTGTAGGGATTTTCCTCTACATCATAGATTGTAAGGTTGTATTCCTCGATATTTTTGATCAATTTCTCAGCATATAGGGGGTCGGTAGCATATCCAGCCCGCTTGAGACCATAAGCCCATCCCCTATAATCTTTCTTATCTAGGGTAAATAAGGCCTGATAGTTATCTCTGAATTTTAAGAAATTAGAGTGATCCACATAGGAGTCTGTAACCGTCTCATAAGACCTAAAGCACGACTCGATTAAGACACCCTGTTGATTTCGGTCATCGTCCTTATGATAGTAGGTGGAGCCTTTCCAATATTTTTTGCACTTGATACCGAAGTGATTATTAGCTGAAGTGGCAAGGCTGCTGGTTCCTTTTGCGGATTCGTGCAGTGCTTGGGCCAGTGTTATACTTGCTGGTATCCCTGTTCTGTGCATCTCTAGCACGGCAATATCCTTATAGGTTTCTATATAATTATAGGCAGCGACAGAACTGTCCTCTGTATAGGTATCCGGTAGCCACAGCA
>CALFUU010000152.1 GCA_937929835.1 uncultured Saprospiraceae bacterium
GGGCATAGAAAAAGCCGGTCCTAGTTTTCCCCCTACGAACCGGCCTGAAGAAGAACTTATCTCTAAGTATACCTCTCCAATAATCTGAACAGTAGGGTATATGCCAATACCTTGCCAATTTTAACAGAAGCGCTTATAAAGTCTATAATTTTTTATTTGACCCTCAAGAAACTGAGGCTGTGTGCGGCTTTGTTAGCTGGAATGAGGGAAGCTAGCCATCCGATCACAAAGACAACAAACGTAACGATAAAGAAGTCCGTCAGCCGCAGTTGTACGGGGTAGGAGTCCATCATAAATCCTTGTGGCACCCCTATAAGGCCATATTTCTTCTGCAAAAAGTAGAATATGAGGGCCAAGACAAAGCCTATCAAGATGCCTATAGCGGTAATGAGTAATCCTAGATTAGTAAACAAGGTCTTGACGTCTGCGTTATTGAACCCTAGGGCTTTCAGGACAGAGATGTCTTTTTGCTTGTCGAGGACAATCATCCAGAGCGCTCCTAGGAGATTAAAGGCGATTAAGAGCATCGTCAGACCTGTAATGAGAAAGCTGATCCACTTCTCTATCTGCATCACTTTGAGGAACGACTCATCTTGCTGATAGCGGTTTTTGATGGTGACGTCTGGGCCGAGTATGGCTGCAATTTTGGCGATTATCGCCTTTTCATCCTTGCCTGACGCTTTTATTTCTAGAGCAGAGCTTTGCTTGGGTTGTTCGAGGAGTTGTTCTACCACGGCAGTAGAGGTTAGGACATATTGATAATCACTATCACTTTTGACAGAGAAGACTCCAGCTGGGTAGACGGTCTGTGAGTTGAACTCCTTAGCGCCGAGCATCTTTTTGCTTTTGCTTGGCATATAGATGGTGAGCGAGCTCAGCTTGTCATTGATGTTGATGCCTAGTTTGTTCTTGATGCCGAGACCCACATAGCCATATTTAAGGAGCTGCCCATTGGCTGACCGACGGTACTGACCACTCACGAGCAGCGTGTCGAGTGGCGTTACATCGAGAAAGGTCTCGTCGATACCTTTGATTTTGCCTAGCTCTTGTACACCCTTGTATTCAAACAGCGCAATCTCTTCTATCGTCTTCGCTACAGCGGTGACACCGGGGATAGCCTTAAGGGCAAGGAGCTGATCATCTTCTATGGTAAAGTACTTGCCTTCTGCGGGGATGACTTTGATGTCAGGGTTAAAGGCATTGAACATTCCAGAAAGCAAACTCTCAAAACCATTGAAGACACTGAGGATAAGTATCAGTGCTGCTGTACCTATAGAGATACCAAAGATGGATATCCCCGTAATGATGTTGATGGAGTTAGTGGATTTTTTTCCAAAGAGATATCGTCTCGCTATGTCTCGTGTCAGTGCAGGCATCTAGTTGAGGTCAGTGTCCATCATCGCCTTATAGAAGACAGATTGGATCCTCGGTCTGTAGTTTTTTCTCGAAAAGACTCTGTTGTTCATCGTAGGGTAAGTCCTATTGGATAAAAATATGTAGATCAGGTCATACTTTGGGTCTGCATACACAGATATTCCTGTAAAGCCGAGATGGCCAAAAGTCAAATCTGAAGCTTCCTCACACATATTTTCTGTCTTATCAGGATTCAGTTCTTTCATATCAAAACCCAGTCCTCTCCGTGTCGACCGACCATATCTATGGGTAAATTTCTTAACCGTCTGCGGAGCGATGTAGCGCTTGTCTGCATAAGAGCCACCATTGAGGAGCATCTGCATCAGGACCGCTAGCTCGCTAGCATTGGAAAAGAGACCCGCGTGCCCTGCTACACCGCCTAGCATCGCTGCACCCATATCGTGTACGTGGCCGTGGACAACTTGATTTCTAAAGTAGTTGTCGTCTTCCGATGGCGTGATCTGATCTTTGCTGTATTTGCTTAGTGGATTAAATAAGGTTTTCGTCAGACCTAGTGGCTTATAGAATTCTTGTTCCGTATAGGCATCTAGTGATAGGCCCACAGAATTTTCTATAATTTTTTGGAATAGATAGAACCCCAAGTCACTGTAACGGTAGTCACGTGTTTCTCTCAGATCACAATTGTAGATCTGCCTATAGATGGTGTCTCTAAAATCTTTTCTGAGGTATAATTCATCAGTGACCTTGAGCGGAAAGCTATCACTTCTTGTTTCGCGATAATACTTTTTGAGGCGGGTAGGTTTTTTGGCTTCTTTGTCCATAGAGTCCTCGTAGAAGGGTATCCATCCGGGTAGTCCGGAGTGGTGGGCGAGGACATCTTCTATAATCAGATCGCCCTTATTGGTGGTGTCTAGTTCTGGTAGATAGTGATCTAGTGGGTGGTGTATGTTGAGCTGACCTTGATCATAGAGTCTCATTAGAGAGATGGTCGTCGCTAGCGTTTTTGTGATGGAAGCAACATCATACATGTCTTCTGTCGTCACTTTTTTCTTACGCTTGTCGGTATGATAACCGAAGGCTTTGTTATAAAATATTTTGCCTTTGCGTGCAGCTAGGATCTGACAGCCGGGTGCCGCTTTTTTGTCGAGCATCTCTTGGACTATAGTGTCTATGGCCAATAGTTTTTCGGAGTCGATGAGTACTTCTTCTGGTCGTGCATAGCCGAGTCTATTGAGGCTGGATCGCGTCAGGCTGGTGCCCACTGGAAATTGTGGGTGTGCCGTGACGGGTAGTTTGCCTGAGATGGCATTGACACCGAGTAACGACTGGGCTGTGACTTCTTCCATCAAGTCATCCTCTTCATAGGCTTGGATGATTGTCGGCAAGGTGCTGAAATAATTGAGGGCATAAGGGCTGCCGTTGTTGACAAGTATGACCTTTTGTCTACTGTTGAGCTCATAGATCAGATCAAACATGGATTTGGTTATGCCAAATTCTTTACTGGCATAGATCGACATATCGTGCAGACTGATGATGACCTTGTCATAAGTGGCCAGTTGCTTAAGGATAGATTGCTTGCGGTCAGCAGAGATGTTCTTTTTGGTATGTAGGTGTTTTGTGATACCAAATTCTTGCAACGTCTTTTGGAAAACTGTCAGCGACTGACTACCTAGGCTCAGGCTTGCGATAGAGCCGAGGTCTCGTATCGGTAATTGTTTATTGTCGTCTTTTACAAGTGTGAGTGCCTTTTCATAGAGTTTCTTTTTGAGTGTCTTTGATCGTTGGTCATTGACTTCATATTTTATTTTAGAGATATCTTTGATGTATGGCTTGCCAGTAAGTTGTAGTTCGTATTTGCTTTTCAGAATTTTCAGAGCTTTTTGTTCTATGACATCGAGGCCTAGCTCTCCTGATTTTATAGCGGATACGATTTGATCTACAGCGGCACCTATGTCTATAGGCAGCAGCATGATATCATTGCCAGCTTTGATCGCTTCCATCTCCATATCGCCTGGCTTAAAGTGCTTAGCGACACCGTGCATCTCAAGTCCATCTGTAAAGATCAATCCATCGAAGTGCAGTTTATCTTGTAGCAACTCTGTCACCACCTTGCGAGATAGGGAGGTCGGTCTATTGGGACTGTCATCCAAGGCAGGAATAGCCAAGTGCGCCGTCATCACACTCTTGATACCGAGCTGGGACAAGACTCTAAAGGGCATCATTTCTATGCTGTCTAGACGAGATCTATTGTGATTGATCAGCGGTAAGTCATAATGAGAATCTACATCTGTGTCTCCGTGTCCCGGAAAATGTTTCATACAAGCGATGACGCCTGCATCCTGTAGGCCCTTGGCATAGGCATAAGATTTTGTAGCGACATTAAAGGTGTTTTCTCCGAAGGATCTGTTGTGTATGACGGGATTAGCAGGATTGTTATTGACATCGACCACAGGTGCGAAGTTGACATGAATGCCGATTCTCTTCAGGTGTCCAGCAATTGTCTTGCCCATCTCATAGATTAGTGTGTTGTCATCGATAGCACCTAGTGTCAATTGCTTGGGGAAAGAGATAGCATCCCCCAAGTGTCTCATCCCTAGCCCCCACTCTGCATCTATCGCGACCATTAGTGGTGTGTCTGATAGCCTTTGGTATTTGTTGGTGAGTTCCGCTTGCTTGGTGGGGGTGCCTTGAAAAAAGCATAGACCACCAACTTTATATTTTTTGATCTGCTCTTCTACGCTCTTGATGTGGTCTGGTCCTTTGTCAGAGTGCGCCCTGATCATAAATAGTTGTCCAACTTTTTCCTCTAGACTCATCGAGGAGAGTTTGTCCTTGGCGTAAGTGAGTGCAGGATCGTCGGCACGCTCTTGTGCTTGCGCGGAAAAAACGATTGCACAGAAAAAAACTAGAAGATATGTTAGTCGTGTGCTCATTTTTAATTTTTGGGGACGAGGATGTTTAGTGCTTGAGGATCTATAGCGACTGCTTTGTCATAATACTCTCTTGCCTTTGCCTTGTCGCCCATATTCTGATACGTCGTCCCTATGTTAACGTAGGTAGAAGCATTATCGGGGTCCATAGCCAAGACATCTTGAAAATATTTTAGTGCAGTCGGCAAGTCTCCTTTGATACCATTGACGATGCCTAGTAGTCTTATAGTTTCTTGGTCGTTGGGGTCTAGTTGTTTTGATCGCAACAAGAGGTTTTCGCTTTTAGCAATGTTTTGTTGCTGCTGTCCATAGTACTTCCCCGCATCTCTCAGTATTATAGGCAGATTTTTCTGAGCATCTCTAAAGTCGGGATACAGCTTAAGGACTTGATCTAGTTTTTCTATAGAGGCCTCATAATTTTTATTGTAGTAATGCGCATTGCCGAGCAGGAGAAAAGCATTGCGATAGGTAGGGTGTACTTTGATGGCTTCATTGAGATAACCGATGGCTTGATTGAGCATTGCAGTTTTCTTTGGACCTTCTGCTAGTTTGGATGCTGTTGTCGTCAAGGTGCCGCCCGCTGCATTGAGGAGCTTAGCGGATCGAGGATTGGTCTTGACATCTGTTGTAAAGAGCGTATGGTCGTTTTTCCAGACCATATTTCTAGTAACTGTCTTGAGGCTCATTAAGACCAACAGCAGACCACCAAGTCCCCAGATCGCCTTGGTGTTATGGATGTGCTTGGTCATCAGTCGGGCTACAACCAGAAGGAGACCAAGTGAGGGCATAAATAAAAATCGCTCACTCATACACGTACCTATAGGGAAGACGATATTGGAGACAATAGACAGTGTTATAAAATAATACAACAGTCCAAAGGTGATGACCTTATCCTTTTTCCAGAAGTAGAATGCAGCACTGAGCATAGCCAAGTGTAATAATAAGCTGCCGATAACTTGCCAGTTGCCCATCTGCATAATCTCTACCGCTCTCGGGTAGTAATCGTGAGAGAGGGGATGTGGAAAGATCATCAGGCCGATGTATTTACCTAGAGAAAACAGGATGGTGGCCATTTTTTCTCCACCAGAGAAAGGCACCCAAGTTGTCCCTGTCCACTTGATGAAGGGATTGTTCATCAGCTCCATAGACTTGCTGCCAAAGTCTGCGCCCAAGACAGAAAAGCGTATCGCCAAGAAGGCAACAGTACTTAGAGCAAAAGGTACAAGATGGCTCAGACTCTTGGCGATGGCTTGTCGCTTAAAGAGGAGATAACCTAACGGTATCACGGCCAGAAATGTAATCGCATTCTCCTTGCTCATCAGACCCATAAAGAACCAGAGGATGGTCAGGAGCAGCCATTTCTTATGTTTGGTGTGGTAGTATTTCAGCGAAGTCCAGAAGGCGAGTAGGGCCCCCATCATCGTCATGATCTCGTCTCGACCTTTGATATTGGCGACGGCTTCTGTGTGTATCGGATGAGCGATAAAGAAGAGCGTGGTCAGCAGGATCAGCATACTGAGTCCTCTTTCTTTCTGTCCTTGCCGATTAGGCCCCCTGAGCAGCAGTTGTAGGAGATTATAGAGGACGATGCCCAGTAAGCCATAGAGCAGCACATTGATCAGATGACCGACAAAAGGACTCTTGCCGAAAAGTTGCCATTCTAGGGCAAACATCAACTGTGTAAAGGGTCTGTACCGCCCGCCCGCAACGAGATTGGCCTTGCCTTCTTCCTTAAAAAAGCCATAAAAAGTATCCTTGCTCAGGATGCCCGGGAAGCCAGATAAGCCCTCTTGGGTAAACATGTTGTCATAGATAACGATGGCGTCGTCCTGAGCATATCCGTGCCCCAGCGTATTGGCATAGAGCCCAAAGGCTAGGGCAAAGATCAATATCTTATGCCATTTGGCATCGAGCAGAGGGGACGTCTTAGGGGTACTTGTCTTAGGGGTCTTGTTGTCGCCTTTTGTTGACGACAGATTTTTCTTTGTTTTCTTAGACTTAGACATAACTACAAATATACAAATTACGATATAGCGTAATATGTATGTCTTGGATTATTAGGCAGATAGGTGAGGTAGGCCCCCCAGTGTTGGGATAGGCATACATTCAGTCCATACCGCCAAGTGCCATTATTGTCCATAAGTAGGTTTTAAAAAGCCTCTAGGCGCCTTAATTCTGGGATTTTTCTTCCTAATTTGACGCTATAAGAATAGACTATGAAAAAAACCACTTTGCACCTCTGCCTGGCTCTATGGACTTTCCAGGCGGCAGCACAGATAGACTATGATGTCTTTCCAGAGGTGACCAACACGTATTTTATTAATGATGTCCATATCCAGACCAGTCCTCAGGACAGCTTTGGTCTAGGAGATATCCTAATCAAGGATGGCAGAATCAGCCAGATATCGCGCTCTATGACAGCACCAGATGATGCTTATGTGATAGAGGGGGATTCTGCTTTTGTCTATCCTGCTTTTATCGCCGGCCTCTCGCATGCAGGTATCTCCAAGGAAGAAGGCAAAAAAGACCGCCCCAAGGTGAAGTTCCAAGGTTATCCACCCAACAGCGTTGTCGGCATCACACCTGAGAAGAAAGCTTTTGAATTGGTCGATCCTACCAATGAGTCGATCAAGAAGATGAAGTCTAACGGCTTTGCTATGGCACAGGTGGTCCCTCGTGGTACTTTGTTGCCAGGGCAGGGTAGCGTAATGGTCTTTGATGGCGAGTCCAATCAAGATATGGTCCTCATCGAAAGTGTCTCTCAGTTTATGCAGATGAAAGGCACTAGAGGATTCTATCCGTCGACAATCATCGGCGTGATGGCCAAGTGGAGAGATCTCTACAACCAAGCTGCTACACTGAGCCAACACCAAGACATCTCCGCAAGAACACCACAGTCTAAGAGAGCCAAAAAAGATGCTGCACTAGAAGCACTGATCCCTGTGACCAAAAAGGAATTGCCTATGGTCGTACTGACCAATAAGGTAAAGGACTTGCACAAGGCACTAGCCCTCAAAAAAGAATTGGGTTATAATCTCGTCGTCGCAGAAGTCCAGCAAGGATGGTCACTCACTGAGAGGTTGAAAGATGAACAAGTGACTGTACTGCTCTCCACCAAATTGCCAAAAGAAAAGAAAGAAGATAAAGAAGAGAAGAAAGGCGATAAAAAATCTGATAAAAAAGATGCGAAGAGTAAAGATGCAAAAGGAAAGGGCGCGGAGAAAATGAACGCAGAGAAAATGGCAATGGGCGAGGCTGATAAAATGAAAGACAAGGCCAAAGAGAAAATGGATGGGAAGAAAAAATCTAAAGCCGACAAGAAAGAGAAACCTAAAGATCCAGAAGTAGAGGCAATGAAAGCTCGGAGCAAAAAAGCCTTCGAAGAATATGTTGGACAGGCGGCTGCATTCGAAAAAGCGGGCATTCCTTTTGCCTTTTCATTCTTAGAAGGGAAGCCAGAAAATATCAAAAAGACGCTAGGTCGAATGATGAAAAGTGGGTTGACAAAAGAAGCCGCTCTTGCAGCGCTCACGACCAACCCTGCACGCATACTCGGTATAGATAAAGAAGTGGGCACGCTAGAAAAAGGTAAGCTCGCCAACCTCTTTGTGTCAGATGCACCTTACTTTGATAAGGAGTCTAACATAAAAATGCTTTTTGTAGAAGGCTCTATGACGGAGTTTGAAGTCAAAAAGAAAAAGAAAAAAGATGGTGGAGAAGCAAGTAGCGATTTTAAAGCCAATCTCGTAGGAACTTGGGCTTATGAAGTCGAGACGCCAGGTGGTCCGATGGACGGTTCAGTTATCATAAAGGGTACTGAGGACTTATCGGTAACTGTCACAAGTGATGATGATCCCGAAGAACCAAGAGAAGGCAGAGATATTACTTTGGGTGAGGAATCCATCTCGTTTGTTATAGACGTAGAGGTGGGGCCTGGTCTAGAGGTGCCAGCGACTTTGGAGCTAGAATTTAATGGAGATAGTTTCTCTGGCACAGTCTCTATAGATGAGATGGGTTCTATGCCTATCTCTGGAACGAAGTCGTCTTCTCCAGAGCATAATCATCATCACGATCACAACCACAAACACTAAGACAATGCAAAAAAATCTAATAACTATATTATTTGTTCTGGGTGTCTTACTGACAGGGACTGCTCAGGAAAGTGGGTCTGTTCTTATTAAGAATGCGACACTTATAACGATTACAGATGGGGTCAAGGAAGATACCGATCTCCTTATCAAAGATGGTAAGATCAGCTCTATGGGCGCAGGACTTTCTGTCGGTTCTGAGGTCAAGGTCATCGATGCAGAAGGAATGTATGTGATGCCAGGCATTATAGATGCCCACTCTCACATCGCTATAGATGCGGTCAATGAAGCGACAGATCCTGTTACAGCGCAGGTGTGGGTAGGCGATGCGCTCAATCCATTTGACGTCAATATATACAGAGCTCTGGCTGGAGGTGTCACCATCTCTCATGCCATGCACGGCTCGGCTAATGCTATCGGTGGACAATGCGAAACCATCAAGCACAGATGGGGAGTCACAGATCCAGAAGACATGCGTATGAAAGATGCACCGAGGACTATCAAGTTTGCCCTAGGAGAAAATCCTATGCGGGTACACGGAGAGGGTCAGTCTATTGTACCAGCTACGCGTATGGGGATGGAGCAGGTATTCAGAAATTCTTTTGAAGAGGGAAAGGCTTACGCAACAGCTTGGAAAAACTTTGCTTCAGGAAAATCAAAAACACCACCACAATATAGTCTGCAAAAGCAAACGATGGCAGACATTATTGCTGGAGATATCATCATCCATTGTCACTCTTATCGAGCGGACGAGATATTGATGTTGATGGATGTGCTCGAGGACTATGGCGTCAACAAGATTTGCTTTCAGCATGTCAATGAAGGCTTTAAGGTTGCGCCAGAGTTAGCTGCCTTTGGAGCGCACGCATCCGTTTTTTCTGACTGGTGGGCTTATAAGTTTGAGGTGTATTACTCTACAGCTTATAATGCGGCTATCTTGGCTAAGAATGGTGTCGTCACTTCGATAAATTCTGATTCTAGAGAGTTGATCCGTCACCTCTATCACGAAGCGGCCAAGTCTCAGAAGTATGGCGGTCTGTCAGATGAGGATGCACTGAAATTAATTACGATTAATCCAGCTATACAGCTGGGTATAGACGATAGGGTAGGCTCATTGGAAAAAGGAAAAGACGGAGACGTTGTTGTTTTTTCTAAGCATCCGTTGTCTATCTATGCCGTGCCGCAGTATACGATAGTGGATGGAGTGGTCAGATTTGATATCAACGAAGATCCATCGGATATGCGATTGGATATCGACCCAGAAGAAGCTATTCCCACTTTTATGGAAAAGACGGAACACAATCATGATGACAGTTGCTTGCAAGATGTGCAAGGACATTTTTCTCACAAACATTAATGCATAAGATATGAATAAGATGATACGATATAGCACACTGCTCTTCTCCTTGATACTTGTCGGGACGATCTCTGCACAGATGGTAGAGAAAGCGGAAGGTGGTACATTTCTACTGACAGGCGGGCAGGTATATGATCACGATAAGGGGATGATGGGTGCCGATCTGCTGATCAAAGATGGGATGATTGCAGCGATAGGCTCTGGTCTCTCTGCATCGGGAGCTAAGGTGGTCGACTGCACTGGAATGGAAATCTACCCCGGGATGATAGATTCGGGGACGAAGTTGGGTCTAGCAGAGATTAGTGCCGTTTCTCTCACACAGGATCATAGCGAGATAGGCACGTATACGCCGCATATGGAGGCACTTACAGCAGTCAATCCGAGCTCAGTCAATATTCCCGTGACGCGGGTCAATGGTGTCACTACAGTGTTGTCAGTGCCAGGCAGAGGCTTGTTTCCTGGTAAGGCGGCACTCATCAATCTGCACGGCTACACACCACAGCAGATGTATGCAGACTTCAAAGCACCTATACTGAGGTTCCCGTCGACAGGTAAGCGTGGACGATGGGACAGGCGCTCGGCGGAGGACATCAAAAAGGATTCTGAGAAGGCTCTTAAGAAGCTCAATAAATTCTGGAAAAACTGCCAGGTCTATGCCAAGCTGGGCAAAAAAGATAAGTACAACCCTCAGATGGCGGCACTCCAGCCAGTGATAGAAGGTGAAATGCCCCTGATGATAGAAGCCAATAAGAAGCAGGATATCCTAGCAGCGCTCGCGTGGGCCAATAAGCAAGAAATCAAGTATGTCCTTACGGGGGCTGCGGAGGGCTACAGAGTCTTGGATAGCCTTAAAAAGTACGAAGTGCCAGTCATTACGGGCCCTATTCTCGATAATCCTTCCCGATCTTCTGATAAGTATGATGTGGGCTATAGCAATGCAGGACAGATGCAAAAAGCGGGAATCAAGGTCGCCATCAGAACCAATGAGACAGAAAATGTGCGGAATCTGCCATACAATGCGGGATTTGCGGCGACTTATGGAATGGGCTGGGAGGAGGCCTTTAAGGCGATTACCCTAGCACCGGCAGAGATTTTTGGAGTGGCTGATAAGTATGGAAGTCTGGAAAAGGGCAAAGTGGCCAATCTTTTTGTTTCAAATGGGGATCCTTTTGAGACGAGGACGCAGATCCAGCATCTATTTATTAATGGGTGGAAAATTCCTATGGAAAGCCGCCATACCTTGCTGTACGAGGAGTTTCTGGAGCGAGATCCCGGGATAAATAGGTAGTCATTACAAAAAAATATAAAAAATCTCACCTCTACATAGGGGTAACAATGCAAAGAATCTGTCTTATAAGCAGATAGATAATGAAAAAATGGATTAAAAAAGACCTGGCTAAAGAGTTTGGGTCTTTTTTTT
>CALFUU010000153.1 GCA_937929835.1 uncultured Saprospiraceae bacterium
TCTTCTTTCTGCCCTGAATGCATCCCGCGTAAAACTGTGGACAAATATAAAGACCCCGTCACAAGGAGGAACTTCATCACAATCCTCATCTATAAGACCATCACAATCATTGTCAATTTCGTCACAAATATCTGTCTGGCCGGGGTGTATAGCGGCATCTGTATCGTCGCAATCTCCTGCTACTAGACTGTAGCCGGGTGGTGGCGTACAGCCTTGGGCAGTTTGGGTTTCAATTCCGTAGCCATCTCCATCTGCATCTCGATAGTAGGTCTCCAAGTCTTCTGCAAGGCCATCACAATTGTTATCCAGCCCATCACAAACTTCGGTCTGGCCAGGGTGTATAGCAGCATCTGTATCGTCGCAATCGCCTGCAGCTAGACTGTAGCCAGGTGGCGGTGTGCAGCCCTCGGTAGTTTGGGTTTCGATTCCATAGCCATCTCCGTCTGCATCTCGGTAGTAGGTCTCCAAATCTTCTGCAATGCCATCACAATTGTTATCTACCCCATCACAAACTTCTGTCTGACCAGGGTATATAGCCGCATCTGTATCGTCGCAATCGGTATTATCCGCTACATAGGCTGTTAAAGGCAAAAGAGCGCAGGACTCTGTCGCTGTAGCAGGATCACCATATCCATCTCCATCCGCGTCGATATACCATAGTGTCCCATTTGATTCCAGATGAACCTGAGGATTATGATCGTTACAATCATCTGCATTGTACACATAACCTACCTCATTGAGACAGTAAGAAATTACATTATTGGGGTCACCGTACCCATCTCTATCAGAGTCAGCATACATACGTGAGTCGTCTAAGAGATTTGTTTGCCACATACCTCTTCCAAAAGTACAGGCGTACAAACTACAATCCACTATTGCCAGCTCTGTCACAGCAACATTGGGCATTCCCATTGAAATAAACTGCCATTCTCTATGGTCACTATTTTTATAATAGACACCTGGATTCATACTAACATAGAGTCCATTTTTAGGACCACCTTCGTACAGGACACATTCTACACCTACATCGGGAAGATTGCCAAAAATCGAACGCCATGTCACGCCACCGTCAGTAGTTTGCAATACACGGTCATCAGTACCAGATAACGCGAGCACTATCCAGTTCTTATCGTTAGGGTGTATCGATATATAATTAACATTGGTGAAATCTATATCAGGTGTTATATTTTGCCAAGTCCGACCACCATTAATTGTCTTAAAGACCTCTTCTGCAAATCCACAAACGATATAATTTCCATCCCTAGAAAAAATATCAACTTCTTGCATCAAAGTATCTAAGGGATTCTGCATTACAAAATCGGAAATAGGGTTCCAACTCCATCCCGCATCGGTACTCTTATACAAATGGCGTTTGCCCTGATACAAGGTATTAGAAGCAATAGGGTCCTGAATAAAAGGCGTCACCCAATCTCCAAACCCAGGCGTCTGTGCTATAGCACCGGATAGGGTCCACCCTCCGTCGGTTGTCTTGTATAAGTTGCCATACTGAATGGATGAATAGATATTATCGGTATTAAACTTATCAATAACAGGCTCCATCCCATCGGCGCCGGTAATGTCTAACCAACCATTTTCCTGAGTATACTTGGAGGCCCCATTGTCTTGACTACCTGCAATAACAGTATGGTCTGCCGCGACATCCATTCGATAAAACTGTCTAATATTGAGCCCAGTAGATTTATCTTCAAATGATGCTGCTCTATCCCTCGAAAGAAAGAGTCCGCCATCGGTAAGAAAATAGATTATGTTACCCGCATAATGCATCATATCGACATCCGCGTGGATAAAGGGCAAGGGGTTATCTATTAACCAATGCGAAGTTTGGGACCAGGTCTTCCCTCCATCTAGAGAACGATGAGACATTATTCCGCCTAAGTGTATTTCATCCTTATCATCTGGGCTGACAACGATATCCATATCCCTAGGCGCTTGACCACCTTTGAACATCTTATCATAACCTAAGAGGTTGTTATCATTATTATCATCAGAAGATCTTTGCAACCAAGTCTGACCTCCATCTGTAGATAGATGCAAGGCTTTGAAGCCGCCGACTTGGGCTTCTAGGACATAGATAGAATTGGGCGCAGCTGGTGTTGTCGCCAGCATCAGAGGATTGAACAATCTGTTCTGGTGCCAAGGCCCCGGCACTACTTGCCAAGTAAGACCAGCATCCACCGACCGCACCAAAGTATTGATACCACT
Organism: uncultured Saprospiraceae bacterium; assembly: GCA_937929835.1. GTDB lineage: Bacteria > Bacteroidota > Bacteroidia > Chitinophagales > Saprospiraceae > RFSX01. The sequence goes on from CALFUU010000153.1 coordinate 2,224, forward strand.
AGCATAAATGACATTGGTCTCATCTGGCTTAAACTCCAAATCATACAAAATCTGGCCAGACAAATAGGCACTCCGCCAATTGTCTCCGCCATCTTTTGTCATATAAATGTTGCCACCTTCATTGATAGCGTAGATTTGCAAGGGGTCAGCAGGATCTATCTTTATATCTATTATTCTTGTGCCTTTGGGTACACCTACGACCAGGGTCCAAGTGTCTCCTCCATCTTGGCTCCTTAATATCCCTCCACCCCTAGTACCGACAAAATATTCTTGAGCATTAGAGGGATTAATAGCCAATGAGAATACTTTCGTTACCATCTGCTTATCAAAAATAGGTGTCCAGTTCTGACCCTCATCAAGGGTCTTCCACACACCACCTGTAGGCGAACCGACAATTATATGTGCCTGATCATTGGGATCTACACTTATAGAAGTCAATCTTCCCAAATGAGAAGACCACCCAGTTGTATTTTGGGAACTGAAGGGTCCTAATTCTTCCCACGCAATATCTTCGGATGAGAAAACACCATTCTGCTCTTGGCTCGCCTGAAACTCCATGACATCTGACAAGTTTTTTGTCCCCGTCATCATCTTTCCGTTGGCATCAAGACAACGTTTCATCCAATATTGCCACCTCTTAAAAGCTTTGTAGCCTGTGTGTGGCCCTCTCCCCTGCTGATCAAAATATAGCTCCGCTTCCTCTACAATTTCTGTAAAGCTCTTGGTCGAATCCATCTCCAACTGGGTATAGATCTGACACGACAATGTGCACGCGAATGCACACCATATGCATAAGGTAAGGAGTGACTTTAACATACCCTATAGGTGTTTCTGAAAGTTAGAGTTAGGGTGTAACTATCTCATATTCAGACCAATATTTATTAAATAAAAGTTTAATATCAAGCCGCAAACGTTTAATTACGGCTACCTGTAGGGTCTATGTATATTAAATTGGAAAATTACTGCTCTAAGACGTCCGGTGACATCCCCATATTTGAGAAACCACCATCGTGATAGAGATTCTGCATGGTAACATATCGGGTAAAATCTGAGAAAAGGCTGATACAATATGCTGCACAATCATCTGCAGTAGCATTGCCTAGAGGTGACATCTTATCTGCATAATCATAAAATTCTTGGAAGCCTTTGACGCCTTTGCCAGCTGTCGTCATCGTCGGAGACTGACTGATTGTATTGACTCTCACGTGATTCTTTTTAGCCCAGTGGTATCCAAAACTTCTAGCAAACGATTCCAATAGCGCTTTGGACTCTGCCATTTCTCCGTAATCAGGGAAGGTCCTTTGTGCTGCAATATAACTCAAACCTAGTATGCTGCCCCACTCGTTCATGACTTCCTTCTGGAAAGCGACCTGCATAAACTTGTGGAAAGATATAGCCGATATATCAAAGGTCTTTTGCATCCAATCGTACTTGGAATCTGTATAGGCTTTCTTTTTCCTGACATTGATGGACATCCCTATAGAATGTAAGATGAAGTCAATTTTTCCTCCAAATCGCTCTATAGACTTATCATATAAGTTAGAAATATCCTCCAGGGAAGTAGCATCGGCACCTATGACAATACTGTTGGTCTTCTCGGCCAGTTCATTGATAGTACCCATACGCAGAGCTACGGGTGCATTGGTCAATACTATTTCAGCACCTTCAGCGTGGGCTTTTTCTGCAACTTTCCAAGCTATGGAGTTGCTGTCAAGTGCTCCAGATATGATTCCTTTCTTTCCTTTCAGTATACCAGACATAGTCAAATTAGTTTGGGGCTAAGGTAAGAACATTCGCTATACAGACAAGAGGTCCTTGGCATTATCCAAGGCAAAACTGCTCGGAGGATCTCCACTGAGCATTTTCGCTATCTCCAAGATGCGTTCTTTTTTAGAGAGGACCTTGACATGTGTAATCGTCCGAGACTTGGTCTCTTCCTTATAGACAAAAAGGTGCTGGACGGCCCTCGCAGACACTTGTGGCGAATGCGTAATACAGATGAGTTGATGCTTATTGGCTAGAGATCGGATGATGTCACCCATTTTTCCAGCTACCTCTCCTGATACTCCTGTATCTATCTCGTCAAATATCATAGTAGGAAGCGACATTTTATCTGCGACAGATGCCTTTAGACTGAGCATCAATCGAGAGGTTTCTCCACCTGAGGCCACCTTTCTGATCGGCAAGAATTCATTGCCTTTATTCGCTTTGAATAAGATATCCAGATTATCTAGACCATCGCGAGATAAGTCCTCACGTCTAGTTGCTTGTACTTTTATCTCGGCAGAACCCATACCTAGTTCATTGAGTTTCTTATTGACGGCCTTTTGGATTTTGGGAAATACCTTAGCTCTGCGTTGGGATAAAGTATCAGCCTCCACCCGCAGGCTTTTGTCTAGGTCTAAGATTTCTTTTTGAAGCTGCGCAATAATTTCAGATCGATTCTCTATGCCATTGAGTCTGAGCTCTAAGTCCGTCTGTATCTGGAGTAGTTCTTCTATCGTATTGACACCATGTTTCTTTTCTAGTGAGTAGAGGCTATCGAGCTTGGCCCTGAGCGTTGACAATCGCGAAGGATCCATTTCCGTCTTGTCCTTAATGTTACTGGCTAAGTCATAGAGTGTATGGAATTCCTCTTGGATATTTTCCATCAACTCATAGCCTTGCATAAGTTGTGGATCTGCGCTGCTGAAGCTACTCCATCTCTTAGCCAAGGCAGCCAATTGGTCTTTGAGGTTCTGGTCAGACTCAGATACAGCATAGGCTGTCTCGGCCATCAGATTGGTGATATCCTCTGATTTGTCTAGCAGTTCTAGTTCAGACTCCAAGCTTGTTTTGTCTGTACCATCTAAGGCCGCGACTACCAGTTCATTATGTTGGAACTTTATAAAGTCGAGCTCTTTTAGTTGTGTCGACTCCATCTGCTCTACAGCCGCTAGCTTGTCTCGTTTTTCCTTGAGCTGGGTATATCCTTTTCGATACTGAGCGAGTAGCTTTTGATTATCAGCAAGACCGTCTATCAAGGAGAGTTGAAACTTCTTGTCTTGTATATCCGTAATATTGAATTGCTGATTGAGATCAATGAGGTTCTGGTTGATAAGCTGGAGAACATCTAGTTTGACTGGCGTATCATTTATAAAAGCTCTAGATCTACCACTAGTAGAAATCTCTCTTCTGATAATCAATTCATCTTCGACATCGAGATCCTCGGCTACAAGTAATTTTTCGATTGCGGGAGGGTATTGAGAAAAGACAGCCTCGACGATACACTTAGAACCTTTATCATACAGCACTTTGCTATCAGAACGCTGGCCCATAATCAATCCTAAGGCACCTAATAAGATAGACTTACCGGCCCCTGTTTCCCCAGTTATGATATTGAGGCTCGCATCAAAATCAATATGGACCTTGGCTATAATAGCGTAGTTCTCTATACGGAGAGTTTTGAGCATAGTCTATTTGACGTTTTTCGTAACTTCTTTAGCGAAGGTTTCTGCCCAGGCCAATTGTTCAGTTTCATTAGAAGGTAAGTTGAAGGCCACCATAAATACGCGGTCTTGGGCATCCCTCCAGTAATATCTTCCTAAGTCATAACTCGCCGCACCAGAGACGCCTACTGTAGTAAAGTCTTTGTATCGATAAGTAGAGCTACCATCGGCAGATTTATCTCCGTGATTCTTCTTGGCAGAGATGTAGTAGCTTGCCCAATCTGGAAATTCGTCAGGCAGAGGGTTGGTTTGGATTTGTACGAGTACGCCAGAATTGGCCTCCCCATCGTGATCCCATCTAAAGAAACAAGAACGCTGGGTCAATGATTTTCCTGAACCATCTTTGACAGAAATATAATCACTGTCTACGCCTATGACCTTCCCGATAAAAGCTTCTGTCAGCAGCGAGCAAGCCGATGGCAAAGAAGGCCCTATTCTCTTTGCTGTGGATGCGTTGGTATTGGTCTTAGACCTAGTCTGGTCTATAGGTGTGGCTTTTTCGGCCCGCTTTTTAGCTAGGTAGTCCTGCGAGGCTTGATCTGCTGTTTGACCTTTTTGTCCCGCACTCTGTGTGGATTTTTGCGCCTTTGCGAAGGCTGGAGAGTTTGGGTTTACCTGCACTTGTGGCGCCTTGGCTGGAGCAGATTGAGCCTGACGAGCCATATCAGAGGTAGAAGAAGCGGTATCTGCAGCTTTGGGGTCTGATACACAGGCCGTCAATAAGGCGAATATGGTCAGAACAAGAAGATATTTAAGTTTCATAAGAGGATTATTTGCTTAGAATCAAAGGTAGTCAACTCTCAAAAAATCAAGAGGCTGATTGCCTTAAAATACGCTTGAACGCTATATTCGGAGATATCGTGCATTCCAAGTGCATACATTGGCCTAAATGGATGCTTCCTCGTGCAGAATAGGGGCATTTATCGATAGCAAGAAGCCATTGGTACATAAATTCAGACATTTTGAATTATCTTGACTTCTGATATTGTTGATATCAATGTAAAACAAAACCATTTCAATATGACGCCTTTATTGATTCCTATCATTTTCTTAGCTTTTATCATCCTTTCAAGCGGTCTCTTTACCGTCAAGCAGCAAACCGCAGCGGTCCTAGAGAGACTAGGCAAATTTCAGGGTGTAAAAGGCCCTGGACTGCATTTCAAAATACCAATTATAGACCGTGTCAGGGGTAGACTTAATCTCAAAACACAACAGCTAGACGTCAATGTGGAGACAAAAACCTTTGATGATGTATTTGTCAGAATGAAAGTCTCAGTACAGTATCTAGTTCTGGCCGACTCAGTATATGACGCCTTCTACAGACTAGAAAATCCGCACGATCAGATAACATCATATGTCTTTGATGTTGTCAGAGCTGAGGTACCAAAAATGAAACTAGATGATGTTTTTGTCAAAAAGGATGATGTCGCCAATGCCATCAAAAATGAATTACAAGACGCGATGAATGACTACGGTTACGAAATTGTCAGAGCCCTCGTAACAGATATCGATCCTGACCCGCAAGTCAAAGAGGCGATGAACAGAATTAATGCAGCAGAGAGAGAAAAAATTGCAGCAGAGTATGAAGGAGAAGCAGAAAGGATCAGAATTGTAGCCAAAGCCAAAGCAGAAGCAGAAAGTAAGCGTCTCCAAGGTCAAGGTATTGCCGACCAAAGAAGAGAAATCGCTAAAGGTCTGGAAGAAAGTGTGGAAGTACTCAATAATGTCGGTATCAACTCTCAAGAAGCGTCAGCTCTGATAGTGGTGACTCAGCATTATGACACCCTACAATCTATGGGGGAGAACACAAACAGTAATCTCATCTTAATGCCTAACTCGCCTAATGCTGGGTCAGAAATGCTGACGGAAATGACCACCTCATTTATCGCATCCCAACAAATAGGTGAAGCCATGAAAGAGAAGAACAAGCAACTGAAAACCCAAAAAAGAATTGATAAGTTAGATTCTTAATCTATACTATAACCTATAAAGAAAGGGTCTGAAGTAACACACATCAGACCCTTTCTTATTTTCAGTTCTGTAGGTAAACTATATTTTGCTTGCAATGATAAAACAAGGTGCCGCTTGGCCCAATACATCAACCACATCACTCTCTAATTTCAATACACCTTCTTCATCGATCCTGAGCG
>CALFUU010000154.1 GCA_937929835.1 uncultured Saprospiraceae bacterium
CATCCGCCATTCCCACAACACCTCTATAGATGAGCTGATCGCCTTTCATTATCGCTAGACTCCCCATTCCTTTGTTATTTTGATACAGATGCAGTAGAAACGAATCCATCAAGGCTGGATTAAAATCCTGCGCTTGCATTGAGGTCATACATAATAGTAGAGGTAGGAGTAAGTTAAGTTTTGACATAGTTCAGAGTTTACTTTATGAGAATGCCTTAAAAGAAAACATAAATTAAGAAATCCTTCCTTAATTCTATACGTAAGGAAGATTTGCTCCGACCAATTGTCTATCTTAACAATATGTTACATTCATCATTACTCCTACTCTTTGAGATTCTGTTTTTGATTGCACTCGTGTTTGTAGTTAAGGTTATCCTCAAGATCAGGCAGCAACAAAGTTGTATTTCAGAAATAGAAATGAGAAACTATGTCCTCGGGAGAGGAGACAAACAGAGCGCACGATCAGAATCATTTACCGTGCATCTAGCTGGCTGCAAGACCTGCCAAGAACTTAAGGAACGTGTCCTCCACCACTAGAATAAGCTCCCACTCACAGTTGGTGGCACGATGCCTAGATGTTGATAGGCTTTCTTAGTGGCTTCACGTCCTCTAGGCGTCCTCTGGATATAGCCTTCCATAATCAAGAATGGCTCGTGGACTTCCTCTATCGTACCTGCCTCTTCTGACACTGCCGTTGCTATTGTTGTAATACCGACAGGCCCACCCTTAAATTTTTCGATAATGGTCCTAAGGATTCTGTTATCCATCTCATCTAGCCCACCCTCATCTACATTGAGTGCATTGAGGCCATATTGCGCTATTTCAAGATCTATAGTTCCATTGCCTTTTATCTGAGCGAAATCTCTTATACGCCTCAGCAGAGCATTGGCTATACGTGGCGTTCCTCTCGATCTTCTTGAGATTTCTTTGGCGCCGTTTTTCTCTATGGGGATATTGAGGATCGATGCAGATCGGTGTATAATCTTCTCCAATGTAGCAGAGTCATAATAATCTAGATGGCAGTTGATACCAAATCTGGCTCTCAATGGAGAGGTCAGCAAGCCCATCCGCGTAGTCGCGCCTACAAGTGTAAAGGGGTTGAGCTCTATCTGGATACTCCGCGCAGAAGGGCCAGAATCAATCATAATATCAATACTATAATCCTCCATCGCCGAGTAGAGGTATTCTTCTACGATATTATTAAGACGATGGATCTCATCTATAAAGAGGACATCTCCTTCCTGTAGATTGGTGAGAAGGCCGGCCAGGTCTCCAGCTTTTTCGAGCACGGGGCCTGAGGTAAGCTTAAGAGTCGCGCCCATCTCATTGGCTATGATATGACTTAGTGTCGTCTTTCCTAAGCCTGGAGGTCCGTGCAAGAGCACATGATCTAGGGCCTCTCCTCTTAATCTAGCGGCTTGTATAAATACCTTGAGGTTCTCGACAATCTTGGGTTGACCAGAGAAATCTCCTAGCTCGCGAGGTCGTAAGACCTTTTCTAGCTGCCTGTCCTCGGTGCTGAGCTGTTCTTGATTTGGATCCAAATTCGGGTTAGCCATAGGGCTCTAAGATATTAAGAATATGCCTAATAAGTCAGTTCTATGGAGCAGGTGACGGCCTTCTATTTGCAATTCTCCATAAAAAGTCATTTTTTACGCAACTTAGAATCTACTTATTCACTAACTCAAAAAAACAATAACAACTATGGGATTATTCTCATTTATCAAAGGTGCTGGAGCAAAACTATTTAATAGAAAGAAAACTGAAGAGGCTGTTGCTGTCGAAGATAATCGCAGTCCAGAAGAAATTAAGATAGAGGCACTCAAGGGAGAAATAAGTCGACTAGGCCTACCAGTAAATGACCTCTATATAGACCTTGCAGAGCACGTTACTGTGACGGGTATTACAGACACCAATGCCAATAGAGAAAAGATCATCTTGGCCCTCGGCAATGTAGAAGGTATAGCGAGTGTAGGCGATATGATCTCTGTAACCAACCCCGAGCCAGAATCCACCTTCCACGAAGTCAAGAAAGGTGATACGCTGTCCAAAATATCAAGGGACGTCTATGGTGACCCTATGAAATACAACGCCATATTCGAAGCCAATCAGCCAATGCTCTCTCATCCAGACAAAATATATCCGGGACAAATCCTCAGGATACCGCCGCAAAATATGGCTTAGTACAAAAAGAAAAGGCAGCTAGTAAAACTTCACTAGCTGCCTTTATTTATTACTGTAATTGAAATGAACTCAATAGTTACTTATCCCTTTCTCGCCATCCAAGCTTCTTCTAGTGGCAGCTCATAGAGTGCCTTCTTGGACTTAGTCCCTAGCCATTCTTTCTGGCTAGGACTTAGATACTCGGTAGGGTTAGCACCCATTTTTATAGCCGCATTGATCTTGGTCTTCTGTATATCTGCTAGTGGCAGGTAGCGGTATTCACTCTTTTTGAGGTAGTACTGCGGGTCTTTATCGGGTCTAAATTTACCTTTCCTGGAGACGGCAGCACACGAAGCCTTTTCAGCATATTTGTCCAGCTGGCCTTTATCGAGAACGTCTGGCTGGAAGACAACCTTGACGACTTCAGCTCCATTCATAAAGCCTGGCTCAGTGGCCACGACACCATCTTGTTGACCAAGGTGGGCCTCACCACTCCAGAAGCAATACATCTGATAGTAGGCTGTCTCCTCATTATGACTAGAGAGTTCTTCGTTGAGCAACTGAAGATATTTGGGAGAGCCCTTGCCCGCTGCTCTGAGCGCTAGGTCCATATAACTCACTAATCCGGCAGAGGAGTAGTCACCAGAATGTCGTTCTAGTATTGTCTTACCTGTAGCATCTACTATCCTGACGACAGGGTTGTTCCACGAGGGTTCTCCAAAGTACTCCAAGGTCTTTTTGTCCTTTCCACCCTTGTTATTAAAAATGGCTAAAGGAACAAATTCGTGCTCAATAGCATCTACAAGCAAGGGATGTGAGAGCACATTATCGCCATAGTTTCTACAAGTGGCGCATCCGGGCACCTCTTGAAAGAGTATAAATATCAATTTATTGGATTTTTCTGCTTCTTGGACGGCAGTGTCATAATCGCGTAACCACTTGACATCACCAAGCTCTTGCTGAGCTTGTAGCACTGTAATACTGAGGCTTACGAGGATGGGGAGGATTAGATTTCGCATAGGACTTAATTTTGATGATGAAATTATACCGTAGATACTACAATTTGTAAATCAACGTTATAGTGCTTTCTTAAATTAAAAAATGGTTTAAAAGATTATGAAAAAACTTATTTATGCAACCTTATGTCTTGGTTTGGCAGCTTTAACATCTTGCAGCGAAGATGAGAATGGCCCTCAAATCACGATCACTTCTCCCGGTGACGGCGATACTTTTATGATTAACGATACGATGACCTTATCTTTCCAAGTGACAGATGATGTTGATGTAGCTAGCCTAAATGTGACAGCTGCTGGACTCGTAACTGTGACTTTTGATGGCTTAGATGGTGATGCAGATACAAATGTACCTGTAACAGAATTTCTTCCTACTGGTCCAAACGTTGGTGACTTTACTGTCGTCGTATCGGCTACTGATAACGAAGGCAATGCCTCTTCAGAATCTGTAGACATTACTATACAGTAGGAACAATTTACTTCGGCATCTTGTTACCGTAAGGTATCTACTATTAAAAAAATATGGAAAGGAGACAATTTATAAAGGGTTCGGCTATACTTGGGATGACTATCGCGGGCGGTACGACCCTCGTCTCTAAGTCCGGTATGTATCACGGGGAGACCCAGCGCAAGATCTATCGCATTCTAAATGCCGATGGAGTCAATGTAGGGACACTTCCCGTGATGCGTGCTTTTGCAGGAGGGCACACCGATTATGTCTCACCCTATGTCCTCTTTGATGAGTTTGGCCCAGTAGAAACGGTCCCAGGTGCAGACCCCTTTAAGGTAGAAGCCCACCCACACGCAGGTGTGACGCCGACCAGTTATTTTGTCGCAGGATCGGGGCATCACAGAGATAGCCTAGATTATGACTTCAATATTGGAGAAGGTGACTTTATGATGTTCTCTGCGGGCAAAGGTGCTATCCATATGGAAGAATACGGAGAATTTCTCGAGGGAAAAGGCAATGTCGTCCACGGCTTCCAGATCTGGCTCAACACACCATCAGCTTACAAATTTGATGATCCTAGCACAATTGTACATAGGACAGAGAGTATGGGTCGAATCGTCAACGAAAACTATTCTATCCAAGTCATTCTGGGAGAGCTCGCAGGGGTCAAGTCCACAGTAGAAACCCACTCGCCAGCCTTTTACTATCACGTAAAGATGAAAGCAGACGCAAGGGTAGATATACCGACCGACCCCAACCACAATGCATTTATCTACTTGATAGATGGCAACTTAGAACTACACGAAGGGAAGCAGCTCCAAAAAAACCAAGTTGTGCTCTACGAACGCGGCGACAGTCTCATCAAACTCTATGCAGAGAGCGATGCAGAGATGCTTGTCCTCGGCGGTCAACCCCTAGATGAAGTCGTCTACTCCTATGGCCCCTTTGTAATGAATACACGAGAACAAATAAATCAGTGTATCAGAGATTACAATGATGGTAAGATGGGCAATCCAGAGTTGATTAATAAGTAATAAGCAGCTTCTCGTCTAAGAAATTAGCTGCAACAAGGCGAATTTACTATCTTAGGGATAACCAACTTTATCTCTATGTCCAATGAATCAGAACTGACCACTAAGGAGCTATTCAGGAAATGGCTAGAAAAACTACAACAAGAGAGTTGGCAATTAGAACTCCTCATATCTGGTTTTGCACTCTATGGCATCTACGAGAGCAAGAGTTTTATATCAGAGATAAGTCTCTATTCTGATAAGGTCTCCAATCCATTTTTCATCAATGTACTGACTACCTTGCTTAATGTGGGCTGGAAGATATTCTTTATCAACCTCCTAGTCCATGTCATCCTGCGATCCTTATGGATAGGAGCAATTGGCTTGAGGTATGTCTCTGGAGAGATAGATTACGAAAGACTGAACTACTCAGAACACTTTACAACTTATCTAGAAAGGAAAGTAGGCGACTACGATGACTTTATAGAAAAACTAGAAAGAATCTGTAGCGTATTATTCTCTTATACTTTTTTGCTATTTCTATTTTTTCTATCTGCTTTTCTTTTCTTCATAATTGGCATATTTCCGATCATACTGTTCGAAACCTTAGAATATGAAAGAATCAAAAGGATAGGGCCTTATCTCAATTTACTATGGGTTACACCTTATTTCCTCTTTAGTCTTGTTGTCCTATTTGATTTTATCACCTTGGGCGGTATCAAGCGTGTCAAGGACACGGTCATCCCTAAGCTGTATATGCCCCTGTACCGGTTCTACAGCACAATCACCTTGAGCTTTTTGTACCGTCCGCTTATTTACAATTTTATTGATGACAAGTATACTAGGAAATTATTTTTCCTTTCGTTACCCTATATATTTTTGGTTACGTTTGGACATCGCATTATTTCGTCTGTAGACAATCCGCACATCGCTGAAAACTACATCCTAATGGATACAGGCCTCAATGTCTACCACCATTATTATGACGACCTGACCAAGGAACACAATGAAGCAGGTTCTCACTTATTTGAAAATAGATTTCGGCTACCAGACTTTAGACTCAGCAGCTACTATCAAGATGAAGATATACAGTCCATATTTATCAAGGCACGAAGAAAAGACAAGGACATTCTGGAGAAAATCTTAAATGTAGAACCACACTATGTTTCAGGGGTGAGATTCTCCTTATTTCAAACACATAAAGAAAACAAACAACCCCAACAAGAGGCTATAGAAAATGCTTACAAAAAATTATTTGCTCCATTACTTAAAGAAAGAAAGGACTTAAAGAAATCCCTAAGAAGAAATCAAGGCAATAAGCCTGCGCTTCAGAGCAAAATTAGCGACTTAGATCGTCAAATAAACAAACTAAAAACTAAAAAGAAACTAGAACTAGAAACTTTAGAACAGGATAAGCATCAAAACATCCTGACCAACTATATGAAACTATTTCACTTTTCTATAGATAGCCAGAGCTATCAAGACTCAATAACTTGTTACTTCAGCACCCATCCTAATAATAATGAGAATGGACTGCTCTGCCACTATCCTACGGCGCATCTCAGCAAGGGACATCATACTATGAGTCTGATGCGGTTAAGAAACATCGAACCACTCAATAACAACAAAATAGATACAACCTTCTATAAGATTCCATTCATAAAGAGATAAAAAAATCGGCTTTAGATACTGTGCTGTCGTACACACTCTAAAGCCGATTAGATTTTTAACTGATTGTCTACTTGGACACTACTCTATCATCTTGATAGCTCTCCCAGGTGTATAAGGTGCATCCGCATCCTCCAATAAATCTTCCAAGTTTTCTAGATCCGTCTGGACCAAAGATCTCAGTCGCTCCAATATAGGAGCAAACTCTTCTTTGGCAATCTGATAGCTCATCTTATGCGTACCTGTAGGTGCTGCGGTAGAGCTGCCTTGCTCATAGGATATCCACCCCATCCTTCCCGCTGGTGTAGGAGGTTGATCGACATCCAATTGAGTTTTGATATTATCACCATACAATGCCTTCCTTATATCTCTTAGCTCCGCATTGACTGTCTTATAGGCAGCGTGTAGCTTATCTGTATTGGCATTGGTTTTTTTGATAGCGGCATTGATATGTCGCATCTTATCTCCTACCTCAGAGAGCATTCTTCCCGCTCCAGAGATCTGTCGAGATAATTCTTCTACATCCTCTTGAAAAGCCTTCTTGTCGACTAAGTCAGTTGCTGGCATAATCTTTTCCTCTAGTGGCATCAAAGTAAAAGGTACTCCAGATGCAAGTATCTCAGTTTCGCCCTCTGTAATTCTGGACAAAGACACACTATAATCTCCTGGAGGCACCAGAGGCCCTTCATCGACGGCAGCCCACGGATTATAAAACGATGGCTTGTTAAGATTGATAGGATCTTTGCTAGAAGTACGCATATCCCACTTTAACCTATGAATACCTTCTTGAGGTGTTGTATAGATTTTTCTGACAAGCTCACCTTCACTATTTATAATGGAAAAGATCAATTGATCTTTTTCTTCTTCGGCTTCTGCAACCAACTCTTCGTAAGTAGGATACGGATTATCCTTACCATCCTTGGCCGCTTGAGTGGCATCCTTTCTTCTTTGATCTCTGGCACCCTTATATCCTTCTGGCATATAATAATCTATGAGCACGACTGGTCCGAGATTCTCTGCGGAATAAAAAGCATCGCCCATAAATGACTTGCCTGTTAATCCTAGCGGAGAAGACTCCTCATACACGTAAGCATCTCTAATAGGAAATACTTGAGCTTCATCGCCCATCTGCGCATCACCCACCTGTCTCAGACAAGAGTAATCATCTAATACATAAAAACCTCTCCCAAAGGTCCCCAACACCAAATCGTTCTCCCTTTCCTGAATGGCAATATCTCTGACAGCAATTGTTGGCACTCCTGCTTTTATTTGTTTCCAATGGCCTCCCCCATCTGTACTAAAGAAGACACCAAACTCAGTTCCACAAAACAGCAAATTCGCATCTTTGTGATCCTCTACAATACTGTACGTGCTGCCGCGCTCTGGAAGATTATTACTTATACTTTTCCAAGTAGCACCTCTATCAGAGCTCTTAAAAACATAAGGCTTAAAATCACCAAACTTGTGATTATTGAATGCTGCATACATAACTGAGGCGTTATGATTAGAACAGAAAACAGAATTCACATAAGTGTTCTTAGGTACACCTGGAAACGAAGCAGATTTTTTCCAATTAGCACCTCCATCTGTAGATACGTGGATGAGCCCATCATCAGAACCCGCCACTAAGAGGTCTTCTTCTATTGGCGACTCAGAAAAAGCCACCAGTGTCCCGTATGGTGAGGTAGATCTATTTTTAGCTACGGCATCGATACTCCATACACGATCCATTATCTTCAGCTCATTTCTATTGATCTGCTGAGTGAGATCATCACTGATCACTTCCCAGTTATTACCATAATCATCAGATCTAAAAACTTTGTTGGCTGCGAAGTATAATCTTCCAGATTTGTGATGACTTACCTGCAGCGGCGCATCCCAGTTCCATCTATAACCGTTCTCATCTTTGCGCTCCTTGGGTTGTATACCCACTTCCTCTCCGCTTAATCTATCGTATCTGACGAGCACCCCATACTGAGATTGAGAATAAACGATATCTGGATTTTCAGGATCTACCTGAGACTCAAAACCATCACCCCCATGTGTGATGTACCAATCAGAATTTACAATTCCATGAGAGGTGATTGTCCTCGACGGACCACCCATAGAAGAATTATCTTGAGTGCCACCATAGATATTATAGAAAGGCGTATCGTTATCGACAGCGACCTTATAGAATTGGACTATAGGTAGATTGGGTTTATAACTCCACGTCTTAGCAGCATCCCAGGTCTCATAGATACCTCCATCGCAACCGACAAGCCAGTGACTATTGTTTTTCGGATTGATCCAGATACAATGGTTATCGACGTGCTTGGTGACTTCTCCAGTCTTCTGAAATGTTTTACCGCCGTCTATACTTTTGCTCAACCAAGTATCCATCGAGAAAATGATATCAGCATTGGTCGGGTCTGCAATAATTTCTTGATAGTAGTTGCCACTGGTTACGTGATTGCCACGCTTATGCCACGAAGCGCCCCTGTTAGTACTTCTATAGAAGCCACTCTTTCCTTCTGCTGCCTCTACTATCGCGTAGAGCTTTTCTGGGTCTGCTTCAGATACGGCGAGACCTATTCTACCCAAGTCAACAGAGGGTAGCCCCTTAGAAGCTTTTTCCCAAGTATCACCACCATCTGTACTCTTATAGATGGCTGATCCCGGTCCACCACCTAGGTAGGTAAAGACGTGTCTCGCTCGCTGGTGTGCAGCCGCATAGAGCACATTTGGATCCGTGGGGTGTATGATCATATCGGCCACACCTGTATGCTCGTCGATCGATAAAGTTGCCTTCCAGGTCTTACCGCCATCAGTAGATTTGTATACACCTCTATCGCCACCTTTGCTCCACAAGGGCCCTACTGCTGCTACCCAGATGGTATTGGAATCATCTGGATGGACGATGATTTTGGATATATGCTCAGATTCTTTGAGCCCCATATTGGTCCAAGAAGCTCCAGCATCCTTAGAGAGATAGACACCATCGCCATAAGCCACACTCCGTTGATTATTATTTTCTCCTGTCCCCACCCAGATAGTAGAAGGATTATGAGGATCCATCGTCACGCAACCTATAGAGTAAGAACCCTGCCCATCAAAAATGGGTGTATAGGTCGTCCCTGAGTTAACAGTCTTCCATACACCACCAGAAGAAGTAGCGACATAATATATATGTGGCATTTCTGGGTGCACAGCAAAATCTGATATCCTCCCCGAAGTATTAGCTGGACCTATAGATCTAAATTTCAATGCTCCAAGACTTAGCGCATCTAGTGGGTGCTTAGTCTCTTCTAGAGCTGACTTATCTTTCTCTTTTTTCTTATTTCTCTTTTGTGCCATAAGGTCGACTTGACAAGCACAGAGAATTGCTAGGATTAGCGTAGAAATTAGTTTATTCATCACAAATGGATTTAAATTTTATTAGAAAGGGAAAATAAGGAATATCCGCGCATTTATAGGACTTTCAATAAGGGACAGTACAATACTGACGGCAGTTGTCAAAGTATGGTCTAGATTTGCACACAGAAAAACAACAATTATCTCACAGACTCTAGCCATAAAACTCAAACCCGCCGCAGAAAAGCAGCTAAAAAAGGGGCATCCTTGGGTATTTGAAGACAGCATTACCAAACAAAGTAAGGAGGGCCTACCAGGGGATATTGCGATCGTATTCCACAGCAAGACCAACAAATTTTTGGCTATAGGCCTTTATGATCCTGACTCCCCTATACGCATCAAAATACTGAGCACACACAATGGTGACAGAATCGATCAGAACTGGTTTGACCATTCTATAAAAAAGGCCTTAGATAAAAGGAGACAATTATTACTAACAGATACCAATGCCTATCGCTTAGTCTTTGGTGAAAATGATGGGATGCCTAGCCTCATTTGCGATATCTACGATACTGTAGCCGTCTTGAAAATATACTCTAGGATGTGGTTTCCTTATCTCGATCTCATCAAAGAGAGTCTGATCAAAGGCTTATCTCCTAGCTCGATAATTTTGCGTTATGCCAGAAAAGTGGAGCAAGCTTTGACTGAAGATGAGCCGGCTGAGGGTAGCTTATTGTATGGCCTACTGGATAATCCAGAGATACAGTTTAGGGAGCACGGCGTTCATTTCATAGCCAATGTGATAAAAGGACACAAGACTGGTTTTTTTCTCGATCACAGACACAATCGGTTATCGATACAGAAAATGGCGAAGGGTAAAACTGTCCTAGATGTCTTCTCTTATGCGGGAGGTTTTTCGGTACACGCTTTATGTGGAGGCGCCAGCGAGGTTACCAGCGTCGACTTGAGCCAACAAGCGCT
>CALFUU010000155.1 GCA_937929835.1 uncultured Saprospiraceae bacterium
ATATGGCAAACTCAGCCACAGGAGTAGAAATAAAACCAGAAGTACTCGGACACCCCTCCCAGCTCTTCGTATTGTTCTTTACCGAGATGTGGGAGAGATTCTCTTACTACGGTATGCGAGCTCTACTCGTAATGTTTTTTACCGCTTCCCTAATGGATGGCGGATGGGGCTGGCCCAAGGAACATGCTTATGCCATCTTTGGCACATATACCTCCCTTGTCTACTTGTCGACGATACTAGGCGGCTATATGGCCGATAAGGTTATAGGTTATCGATATGCAGTTGTAGTTGGTGCCTTGCTGATGACGATAGGTCACGGTTGTATGGCCATAGAGACACCTTTCTTTATTTATGCAGGATTAACAGCACTCGTTTTTGGTAGTGGATTCTTTAAGCCCAATATGACGTCTATTATTTCTGAGATGTACAAGAATCATCCAGAGAAAAAAGATGGTGCTTACACTATCTTTTATATGGGGGTTAATGCAGGTGCCTTTCTTGGAATCCTTTTATGCGGTTACCTGGGAGAGACAGTAGGTTGGTCTATAGGGTTTGGTCTAGCAGGAATCTTTATGTTGTTCGGACTATTACAATTCTGGTTGGCTCAAGATATTTTTGGTAAGATCGGATTGAAGCCAGCAAAGGCAGACGAACTAAAAGCGCTAGAAGAAGGAGAAGCAAAAAGAAATCCTTTTACGACTCTAGACAAAGTATTTGCAGCTCTTGCGGCGATACTAGGTTTGGTATGGATCATCAATGATCCTGTTTCTAAAATTTCCAATGGTGCTACCAATATTGCAGGCGGTCTTGGGATAGGAGGTATATCTGGACCTAATGTTTTGATCTTGACAGCCCTGGCTTGTTTTGTGATTGTCCTCGTTATGCGTATCCCTAGATATGATAAGGTGACAAGAGACAGAATGCTGGCCGTTATCTTCTTTGCAATAATTACAACTTTTTTCTGGGCACTCTTTGAGCAAGCGCCAGGGTCACTAACAATTTTTGCAAAGGAGCATACCAATAGAATCTTAGATGGTAATTCTGCATTGACGTTCAAGATTGTAAACTCTCTAATGACGATCATACCTCTTGGTATAATTACTTACGTCTTGACTAGATTATTTAAGCAAACTTTTGCGAAATATGCTATGTCTAATATTGTCTTGGCCTTAAGTTTTGTGATCATTTGGGGTATCTCTCTCTGGATGCTCAAGACGCAGTTTGCACAAGAAACTACTGAGGTGCCTGCATCTTGGTTTGGTGTATTAAATTCTCTTTACATCATTGCCTTTGCACCCCTCTTTTCTAAATGGTGGGAGAGTAAGTATAACCCCAATGCCAATATGAAATATGCGATAGGTATGTTGCTCTTAGGAATCGGGATGGCTGTAGTAGCTATCGGTTCTGCTGGCATCAAGCCGGGTGCAGCGATGACTGCAGGCGTTAGTGTGTTTTGGTTGGTGTTTGTCTATCTTTTCCATACGTTGGGAGAATTGTGTGTGTCGCCGGTTGCTTTGTCATATGTCAGTAAGTTGGTCCCAGGTAGAATGATTGCCTTTATGTTTGCGATGTGGTACATAGCGGTGGCTATCGGTATGAAGTTGGCAGGTGTCTTTGGTGAGGCATCGGAGGGCATTGCTGCCGAGCACGGCTTGAGTTATTTCTTTTGGATACTCACAGCGATTGCGATAGGCTTTGCCGTCTTTGCTGCGGTAATGTATCCTGTGGTTAAAAAATTAATGCACGGTATTAAATAAAATTTACTCAATTGAAATTAAGTGGGTTGGGCTTAATAGAGTTCAGCCCTTTTTTATTGTATACTGATTATCTGAATCTGTTTGCTATTGAAGATGAAGTTGTCATTGGCTTTCTTATCACGCATAGACTGATAGATGGGCGCTTGTGGAGAGATGGCATAATATTTATTTCCAGCTACCTGAAGTTTGCCAAGTGCAATGCTTATAAAATATTGTCCACTATCGGTAAGTACAAGAGCACCAGGACATACAGCCTCACAGGATGTAGATGGTGTTTGTTTGAGCAACTGCTCTTGTTGTTTTAGTTTGATAATGGAGCCCTTGAGCCGATCGACTTCTTGTTGCATAGTGGCTCTAGCTGTTTCAAATTTGTCTCCAGCACTGCTCTTAGTTTCATTGTGAATGGCTGCTTTGACTTCCGCCATAGCACTTTCATTAGATAGGATTTGCCTTTTGAGTAGTAGAAAGCAATGTTCTCGTAGTGCTTGTTTTTCTGACATAAAAATCGGTTAGTTGCGCCCCTAATTTAGTTAAGTAAGGGACTTCGCTGTCTAAGGATCAATTAACACAAAAGTAGGTTAAGGCAATGAATCAATGCTAAAGTGAGCATAAAGATAGCCAGCAAGTGGTAACATCGAACTAGGGACCTAGAGTTATCGTATTTTGTATATTATTTACGACTATGGAGATATTACAATCGATATTCAAAAATTGGTTTCCTACAGTATTGACGGCGGTACTATTCTTTGGTGTTTACCAATTTGCGAAGTGGATACTAGACCGACAGATAAAGGGACATACGGATAAAGGTTTGATCAGATCTATCGTCCTTTTTCTTATTGTATTAGTGGGTATGATAAGCATAATCTTGGCCATCCCAATGAGTGAGAGTCAGAAGGGCTCTATCACTAGTCTTATAGGCATTGTTTTGTCAGCTGTGTTAGGACTGAGTTCGACGACTTTTATTGGTAATGCTCTTGCAGGTATAGCCCTCAGACTGCGAAAAAGCTTTAAGCCTGGAGACTTTATTACGGTCAATGATATATTTGGGCGAGTGACGGAGCAAGGCCTCTTTCATACAGAGATTCAGACGATAGATCGGGACTTAACAACTCTCCCTAACATGACTCTCGCAACCAACTCTGTCAAGGTGACGAGATCTTCTGGGACATTTATTAGTGTAGATTGTTCTCTCGGGTATGATGTCAACAGACTTAAAATCGAAGAGGCCTTACTTAATGCTGCTAATAAATGTGGTCTAGAGGATTCCTTCGTGCATATTATTTCACTAGGAGACTTTAGTATAGTATATAGAGTACATGGTCTGCTGAAAGATATCAAATCCATAGTCAGTGCTAAGTCTAAGCTTAAGGGATATGTTATAGATGCTCTCCATTCTGCTGGAATAGAGATTGTCTCTCCTACCTTTATGAATCAAAGACGAGCAGATGATACAGTATTTATCCCGCAGAGTTACAAAACGAGGGATACAGAAGTACTTGTAGAGAATACCCCTGAAAACCTAATTTTTGATAAAGCAGAAGAGGCAGAAGGCCTAGAGAAAAGAAAAGAATTGCTTGCGGAAGTAGAGGGTAGAATAAAGAATGAAAAAGAACAACTGAAAGAAGTGAAAGACGATGAGATCAGGAAAAAACTCGAGAAAAAATTGAAAGCTTCAGAAGAGTTACAGGCAAAAATTAGTGATAAAATAGAGTCACAAGTCAATGAACTTGATAAAACAAAATGACCCTAAAAAGCGTCATGTATGAAAATAGATAAGCTGAAAAAAACTGGGATGCTCTTGGCGAAGAGGATGCTTACTGGGCTGTTCTCTCTGATCCGAGCAAGATCAACAACGGATTATTTACTTCAGAAGTATAATGACAGTTTATAGCCAAGCTCTGAATTCCTCAATGATGTCTCTGCCCGCATTGTCAGAGAGATATACAAAATGTCCAGACTTATCTATAATGTGATAGTCAGGTACTTTGGAGATTCTATAATCTTTCATTGTCCTAGATATATCCGTGGCCAATACGTTAGTGCCATTGATGTAGTCGTGTTTTTCTACAGCTGCCCGCCAAAGGTCTGGATTCCTATCTATGGAGACATTCAGTAATACAACACCCTCTGATTCCAGCTCGGCTCTTACACTTTCGTATTTCTTATAGTTTTCGAGACAAGGCTTGCACCAACTGGCCCAGATGCTGACATAGACAACTTGCCCTTTGTGGGTGTAGAGGTGGCTGCTTGCTCCCGTTGTTGTCTCGTATCTGATATTAGGGGCTGGTTCGCTAAGGGTGGTAGAGAACAGAGAATAGAAAACATTGAAGACGAGTACGAGTGAGAGCATAGATAAAGGAAAGGGCCTGTCTTGTGACAAGCCCTTTTTGATTTTATTTTATAAATATTTGTTGGCTGTAGAAGCCTTTGTTCGTTCTGAATGTCGCAATATACATTCCAGCCGGCGTAAGATTTTTTTGAATACTGACTTCATTAGTGAAATTAGTATCTACAACAACTCTTCCACGCATATCTGTTAATGTTAATTGATATTCTTGATCGTTTGCTGAGATGATAAGCTCAGTGTCTCGATCTGTATACCCAAAGATATTGGCATCCAATAGATCTTCAGAGCTTGTCTTGGCTGTAAAGTTAGCAACAGAAGTAGACTCTTCGATAATGTATTCGGCACCATCTATTCTGTAAAGTACAGCCAATAGGCCTAGCTCATCCTTGTTCCAGGCTGGATCTATGACATCTTGAAAGTCGTAACTACCTGTCGCTGGATCATAAGGCACACCTTGTGGCGCACCTAATGAAGTTCTCATTATGTTAGGATGTATTGCATTGGGTCTGCCAGACTGGAAATAATCTACGTTATCTTCATATACATACACAGCGATAGTATATTCTGTACCCGGTTCTGCTGTGTAGTTTGTGCCTACAGTACAACTGACGGTTTCGCCATCTATAGCTACGCCATCAAAACTGACAGTAGCTTCTCCTTGAGCTTTATCTAGTATCTCTTGTCTCACATTGGAAAGTTGAGAATTCCAAGATCCAGAACCGACTGTATTCCAGTCATTATTGATATAGAAGGTAGGTTGACCTGCTGCGTTAATATTACGTGCAAACCACAGGCTGGCTTCATTTTCTAAATCACTGTTTCTGAAGTGTGCAGCAATAAATGTCATCGGACCTGATGGAAATTCTGCTAGAAGAGCATCCTTGTAATCCCAAGCCCAAGTACCACAATTAGGGCACCACGTCGCTGTCGCCTTTGTAACGATAACGTTTCTGTTTTGAGCTTGTCCCAGTGTCCAGCCCAAAAGCATAATCAATGTAAATAGTATTCTCACTTTCTAAATTTTTTGCAAATTAAATATATCTAAAGCGCTTGTTAGACGTCTATTGAAAAGAAAAGCAATGACCTCTCCGCTTTCTCTTATAAATGTCCTGTAGATTCCTTATAGATTGCGGCCGTAACGACTTGACCGACCACCTTTAGGGAACGCTTGTCTATGTTTGAGATGTCATCACCATGCGTATGCCACTTGTCCATAAAATGCGTCTCTGTATTTCTTGGCTGATTGATGATGTCGATCATCGGTACTTTGCCATCTCTGCTGACATAGAGGTGGTCATCTGTCAGTCCACCAGTATCCTCATTAACAAACATATCAGAGTATCCCATATTTTGTGCCAGAGTCCAGACTTTGTTCAGTAGTGTTCCCGCAAAGACTTTTGAGGCTTCGTCTTGGCCGAAACGTGGATTTTTGGCACCAACCATATCTAAATTGATTCCCCAGATAGCGTTGTAATTTTTGACGTGTTTTTTTCTCGACCAGTATTGCGAGCCCAAGCACCAAGAATCTTTAACAGGTGTCTTAGAAGGGTCGCCTTGGTCCTCTGCATCCCATAAGATGATATCCACACCAAGGTCAATAGGATTTTCTTGAATCAGTCTAGCGATTTCGATGAGGACGCCTGTGCCCGACCCGCCATCATCCGCACCTGGTATTGGTTGCTTTCTTTTCTTTTTGTCTTGATCCATTTCTGCAATAAATCGGCTATCCCAGTGGGCAGAGAGTATGACTCTTTTCTTTTTGTCTTTATTGAATTGTGCAATGATATTTGTCGAAGGCCACTTCTCTCCATTGTAGATATTGGCCATAAAATCCTGTTCGATGACGTCTGCACCATAGGACTCAAATTTGGCGACCATCCATTCTTTGCACGCGGTATGGCTAGGTGTACCCGGTACGCGTATGCCGAAGCTGAGTTGCTTCTCTATATGTGCAAAGGCACTGTCTTGATTAAAGGAAGGCACTTTGACAGGTTGTACGGCAACTGTTGCACTACTTTCACTTGTCGAGGGCACATCACGACAACCTGTAACAAGAACTAACACAAGGAATATCCAAAGAAAATTTATCTGTTGTTTCATAGCTTCTTGTTTATTTAGTTCAGAGACCAACTGGTTCCTTCTTTCCCATCTTTAACTGTAATATCTGCTGCTGAGAGCGCATCTCTGATCTTGTCTGCGACTGCCCAGTTTTTATCTGCTCGTGCATCTGCTCTTAGTTCTAGGATCAGTTGCATAGCATGTTCCATCGCACCATTGTTGCCTGCTCCTCCTGCTTCTAGCTCTAGACCTAAGACTTCATTCAAGTAACTAGGATAGGCACTTTGCAATCTTGCGAGTGTCGCGTCTGAGATTTGCTTGATGTCGAGATGGCCTTCTTTTATAGAGTTGATCTTCGTCACGAGATCAAAGAGTACAGCAATCGCTCTCGGTGTATTGAAGTCATCACTCATTTCTGTAACAAACTGATCGAGCGCCGTATTAATCTCTTGGTCTAGTTCTCCACTGCCACCACTAGCCTTCAGCCCTTCTAGAGTCTTAGCGGCCTCAGTGATACGCTTGTATCCTTTTTCTGCTGCCAATAATCCTTCGTTGGTCAAGTCATTGGTGGAGCTATAATGAGATTGTAGTATGAAGAATCTTATTACCATAGGAGAATAGGCCTTTGTGATATGCGGACTGTCTCCTGTAAAGAGTTGCTGTGGCGTTATGGTATTGCCGTCACTCTTCGACATCTTCCTACCATTCATTAATAGCATATTGGTATGTAACCAGTAGTTGGCCGGTTGGCAACCACAAGCACCAACATTTTGTGCTACTTCATTTTCGTGATGCGGAAATTTTAAGTCATTACCCCCGCCGTGTATGTCAAATGTTTCTCCTAGATATTTGGTACTCATTACAGAACATTCTAGGTGCCACCCTGGAAAGCCCTCTGACCAAGGAGAGTTCCATTTCATCAGATGTTCCGGAGCAGCTTTCATCCATATGGCAAAATCAGAAGGATGTTTTTTCTCACTTTGATTTTTGAGGTTGTCTCTAGATTCAGAAACGAGATCTTCTATGATACGACCCGACAAGTTGCCATAACACTTTTTCTCTTCGTGAAACTTCAAGGTATCAAAGTAGACAGAGCCATTTCTTTCATAAGCAAATCCATTGTCTAGTATGGCTTGTACCATTTCTATTTGCTCAAGGATATGTTGCGTTGCTCTAGGCTCGATACTTGGCGGCTTATTGTTAAAGATGCGCATCATATCATGAAAGCCATTGGTGTATTTCTGGACGACTTCCATAGGTTCTAACTTATGGAGTCGTGCACCCTTAGAGATTCGATCTTCTCCATCATCAAGTAAGTGCCCTACATCCGTGATGTTACGGACATATCTCACCTTATAGCCTAGATACAGCAAGGTCCTGTACATAATATCAAAACTGATAAAGGTCCTGACATTGCCTAAGTGCACATCACTATATACCGTAGGTCCACAGACGTACATACCTACAAATCCCTCTTCGAGGGGCTTAAAGGTTTCCTTCTCTTTGGAGAGGCTGTTATAGAGTTTTAGTTCCTTGATGTCCATCTGTAAAAATTAGAGTGCAAAAATACTGATATATATACTAGAGGTCTAGTCTTGTGACTAATGGGTAGTGATCTGACAAATTAGTTTTAATGATATCGTGGTTAAGGACTTTTAGATCCTCGCTGACAAAGCTAAAATCTATCCTTAGCCCTATAAAGCGTCCTATATAAGTCTGCATTAACCCTCTTCCGCCTTCCCTAAAGGCATCTTTATACTCTTTGTCGATCATCTGATAAATGTAAGATTGGGGTACATCATTGAAGTCTCCGTTGATGATAACAGGGTAGGGAGACTGGGCTGCGTGATCTAGGATCTGTTGTAACTGTGTCACCCTTACTTTGGCGTGCTCGTTATACTTGCGGAGGATATATTTGGATTCATCAAATATTTCCTTGATATCGTCTGTTAGGTCCGTGACGTGATTGGAGCTAAGATGTATAGAATATATTCTTACCTTTTTCTTGTTGACTTCTATATCTGCCCAAGTGGCATTATGTGATATTGTGTTGAATGGAATATTGCCACCCTTGATGATGGGGTATTTACTATAGATGGCAGTGCCTATGTCAGAGTTGGGATAGAGCTTATACCCTTTAAATATTTCTTTGTAGTACTTAAGATGCCTAGGAAAGCGCTCTTGAATACAAATGACATCAGGCTGTTGCTTCTGGATAAAGTTTCTAAACTTATTAATCTTCTTATCTCTCCCTTTATAATGAAAATCAATCCTCGTCTTGCCGATATTATAGGTCATGATGGAAAGCCCTTCGTTGCCCTGGTCAGCAGGATTAAATCCTATAGCCTTCTGCAGTGCATTGAACCCCAATAAAAGAATGAGCCCCGAGAGCAATGCATACTTGGGCTTAATGGCTAGCCACATCAGAAAGAAAAAGATATTAGCAATTAAGATGAAAGGATAGCCCAAACCAAAAAAGGAGAAAAACCAAGTTGTTTTGGGGTCTACATAGGGCGACACATAGGCCAATAGTAAGCTTACAGCTGCTAGGTTGTTCAACAAGAAAAGCAATCTAGTCACCTACTTCTTTTTGCTAGCTCGGTAGAGGAAGTCTTTCTCCTCGTCATTGAGGTTGTCATAGCCCTTGGCCTTTATCTTATCGAGAATTCTATCAAGTTCATCTTGTTGATCAAAGGCTTGTCCCGGTGGTACGCTATTGTCACTCTGGTTCGTTTTGTGGACGACCTTAAACTTGCTCCTTGGTGTCTTCTCTACTTGCCAAGACCGCGAGGTTCTCTTGGCTTTATCGCTGAGTCCTCTCCACGGAGCAGTGATATCAGTGCCCTGTCTGAGCATATAGACGTAGAACATCCCGAAGACAGCACCTCCGATATGGGCCCAATGTCCTCCTTTGTTGATGTCACCTGCCGACCCTACTAGGTCCATAAATAGTAGGGCTAGAGCGATATACTTGAGGCGTACATTACCTATCAAAAGCAACCGCATATTGTAATCTGGAGAGGTCATTGCAGCAGACCACACTACCGCCATCACTGCCGCTGAGGCCCCTAAGGCGATGGCTGCACCACCTGTCCCTCCAGGCAAAAACAGGTCATGAAATACAAATACCAAACCTCCAAAGAGACCAGACATGAGGTAGATTGGCAATACTCTTCCGTCTCCTAAAAGATCCCCCATAATCTGACCAAACCAATACAGCATAAGCATGTTCCAGAATACATGCCAGAAGCCTGTATGGAAAAACATATGTGTAAACACACTCCAAGGCTGTCTGATCAACTGAGCTGGATCTGAAGGTATGCTTAGGGCTCGCTCTAGAATAGTATAAAGACCTTGGCCATTGGGACTAAAGACATAGACGATGTTTATAAAGATGTAAAGAGCAACATTGACGAGGATGATCTTGGAAATCATATTTCCACTCCTGAATGTGCTTTTTATGTCGTCGATTACTGAAGTTACCATATTGCGCTTACCAACTCCCAAAAATACGTAATATCCACATAGTATGGATTTTATACATTATTGTAAACCTCTATATGACTATCTTGTCTTCTAATAGAATAAAGGTCGACGGGATGCCTACTTACCAAACCTCCATACAACTCTTAATGTTTAGTGCCAATGCTCTTCTTATTGGGGCTTTGCTGCTGTTTCAGCTCCCTGTTGAGGGCCAAAAGGTGTACAGACATTCTAAGCTGATTACTGGTCTACAGATCGATACGATGGGAAGGGTGTTGGTCAAGGACAGCGATTCTCAGTATTATCGGCTCATTGACGGACAACTTAAATCTACAAAATCCGAGTCGCCGATTCTCACTACCTCTAAGTATGCAATTTGGGAAGGTCAACTTAGAGAAGATCTAGGTGATGGATTTCATTTGTACCCATCCAATACCCAACTCTATGATGTGGTGACTACCGATGATGGATATCAACTCTTAGCAGGAGAGTCGGGTCTACTGATCCTTAAGCAGGGGCAATTTAAGGCTTATCATATACCAGGAATTACTTTCCCAAGACAGTTGATCCAGCTCGTCTTGAGCGGTGATAAATTAGCAATGAAAACGCGGGTGGGGCGACTTTTTGTCTATGATCTGAAGGAGCAATCGTTAGTCTCTGTTGCAGATAACGTAGACTACCTGGTCTGGGACAAATGGAATACACTCTGGTTTGCACAAGGGCGGACCTTGAGTTATGAAGTTGGCCATATCAATGCATTGCCCCCAATGTTAGAACTCTCAGGTGTGCACAGTGTGACGGGTCGACAGTTGACAGCACCCTTGTCGTTGGAGGTTGGTTCAGATTTGTTAATCGACTACACAGTACTGTATACGCCGATGCTAGATGCCCCTAAGCTTGTCTATCGATTACACAGTGAGGTTAAGTGGCAAAAGGTTTCTGGTGGATCTCCGCTTAAGCTCAGCAAGTTACCAGCTGGCAATTACGAGATACAACTTAGGGCTGAGGGCATTGGAGAAGTGACGGCTTTTTCGGAGGTGCTGAGCGTAAAAGTGGGTAACGATTGGTTGAGTAAATTTTGGCCAGGGATAATAGGGCTATTGGTAGGGTTGTTGGTGTTGGCATTATTGTCTCTGGTAAGATTACGTGCACAAATGAGACAACTCCGACAAGAAAAAGATAAAATAATACTTAACGCCGAACTAAAGAGTAAAACACAAAAGATTGGCCAACTACAGATGAACCCACACTTCTTGTTCAATACGCTGAATAGTATTAGCGGTCTTATCGCCCTCAATAAAAATGCCAAGGCCAGAAAATATCTCAATCAATTTTCTCAAATGATGAGAAAAATACTGGATGGCTCTCGCAAAGATTTCTTGACACTTAGTGAGGAAAAAGCATTCTTGCAACAGTATCTAAGTCTAGAAGCGATGTGTAGAAGTGATGCATTTAGTTACGAGATACTTATAGAAGATGATATGGATCTGCAAGAGAAAGTGCCCGCGATGATTCTGCAACCACTTGTGGAAAATGCTATTATCCACGGTGTTGCCCACAAAGATAGTAAGGGCCATATCTCTATCCATTTTCAGAAATCAGGCAAACAAATTAGAGCCATAGTACAAGATAACGGTATCGGCCGTACTGCCGCACAAAATTTTCGTTCGGAAACGGATCGTCATAGTTCTGCTGCTATGTCTATCATCCAGGAGCGCCTTGCTTCACTCAATAAGTGGCGTCAATCGAGTATAGTTTACACAGACTTGTATGGGGAGGACGGCGTGGCGTCTGGGACTCGAGTAGAGGTTGTGTTTTGAAAAATAGACTTCAATTGATTCTAGTCTAAGAAAGGTTAAAAAAATGGGTGCATATTGTTTCGCCCTCTTTTCATTCCGAAAGTAGCACAGCGGAACAGAGGAATCTCCGTTCTCGTGATGAGAATGCAGGAGATGTGTACTCTACACTCACTACACCTAGCTCAACGCCTCATAACTCATTGCCGCTCCAATAATGCCAGCATTGTTCTGCATAGAAGCGGGGACGACATTGAGATGTTCAGGAAAATATTTCCCGTAGTTTTTAAATTTTTTGCTGATGCCGCCGCCTAATAAAATGAGGGTGGGGCTAAAAAGAAAATTGACGTGATCGAGATATTCACCTAAAGCTTTACCGTACGATTTCCAATCTAATTCTTTTGATACCCTAGCAGAGTTGGAGACTTTTTTCTCAGCAGCGCCGCCTTTAAATTTTAGGTGACCGAGCTCTGTATTTTGCATCAAGATGCCATTATTAAAGAGTGCGGAGCCGATACCTGTCCCCAGTGTCAAGAGAATAACGGTGCCAGGTTTGTTCTTGCCGAGTCCAAATGTAATTTCTGCCATTCCCGCAGCGTCGGCATCATTGACAACAACATTAGGGTTGCCTGTTTCTTTTTTGATAAGCTTGACAATATCTTTCCCTATCCAGGTGTCATCTATGTTGGAGGCTGTCATTACTTTGTTTTGGAGTATAACAGCAGGGAATCCGACACCTATCGGCTTGCCTTCCCAGTTATGTTCTTTGATAAGCGCCTGCATCGTCTGAATCATGTCATGTGGTTTGCCACCTTTGGGAGTGGCTAGTTTGATTCTTTCGGTGATCATCTTTCCAGCTGTGGTGTCTACGATAGCACCCTTGATGCCAGTGGCGCCTACATCTATACCCAGAATTTTTTTCATAACGCTTAGTTGAGAAATTTGACTTCTAATATTTTTACGTCGTCTATAGGTCTGTCGTATTTATCGGTTTCTACTCGTGCAATCTTATCTAAAACTTCAAAACCTTCTACCATATATCCGAAAACTGTATACTCCCCATCTAACTGCGGAGCACCGCCTTTGCTGACATAAGTTTGGCGTTGTTGGTCGGTATAGTCAAAGTATTTTTCTTTTTCTGCTTTGCGTATTTTGTCTAGGTCATAGTTGCGACCATCGACTATGTAGAATTGGGATCCAGAAGAAGCTTTGCTCGGATTGATGTCATCTGGCATCCTTGCTGCCGCTAGTGCTCCCCTGTAATGGGGAAATTCTGTATTTATCTCATGGTCTATGGTCTCGGGTTCTGCATGTCTGCGTCCGCCTGACCTCGTTTTATTGTCACCACCTTGTATCATAAAGTCATCAATGATTCTATGAAATAGCAGTCCTTCATAGTACTTGGAGGCGATGAGCTTTTCTATATTACGCAGGTGCCGGGGTGTCTCTTCGAGCAAACGGAAAACCATATTGCCTTCAGTCGTTTTCATAAGAACTAGGCAGGCCTCACTCGCCTCGATAATTATTTCGTCTTGTTTAGAGCTGTACTTGTCACCTTCTTTGGCTTCTAACTCTATGACGTATCTGCCAGAATCATAGCACTGATACTCGAGATTGTCATCAGTGGATATTTCTCTACCATTCACCTTCCATACATACGTAGAGGCATTGCTGGAGGTATTGGTGGCCTGCAGTCGCAGAGGGAGTTGATTCTCCTTCTGTATATCTATGAGGGTGAAGTCTGCTATCGGCTTAGAGCAAGCGCTCAAGACGACTATCAGCAATACACAAGTAACTGTCTTGATACGGATAGTTTACTTTTTTCTGATTTTCATCTTGACATCCTTAAGTGGTCTGTCGCCAGGTGCTGTCTTTACGGCGGCAATCTTGTCGATTACATCCATTCCGTCTACAACCTCACCGAATACAGTGTAATCATTGTCTAGGAAAGGTGTGCCGCCGATAGTCTTATACTTTTCGATGTCTTCTGCAGAGTAAGTCAGGCCTTTTCTCTGAGCCATCATCTTGAGGTCTGCATCCGATTGTACTTTTCCTTGCACTACATAGAACTGTGAGCCAGAGGATTTTTTCTCAGGATTGACCTGGTCTCCTTGACGTGCGGCAGATAGAGCGCCTTTGAAGTGGTAAGCACCTATCTCAGCAGGAATCTTATATGGAGGTCCGCCGCCACCTAGTCTCTTGCTAGCGGGCGCATTTCTAGATTCTGGGTCGCCACCTTGGACCATAAAGCCAGCTATAACTCTATGGAATAAGAGATCATCGTAATACGCTTCGCTGACGAGCTTCTTGAAATTATCTCTATGCTGTGGTGTGCTATCGTATAGTTTTACCGTCATCGTACCGAGGTCCGTCTCTATGAGGTATAGTTCTTGTTTAGGTGAGCAAGCCACACAAAGGCTCAAGACAAAGGCTGCTAATAAGAGTTTTTTCATTCTTCTGTTATTTTAATGAGGTTATTCCTCTTGATCAAAATCGTTATTCAGTTTATCAAAATATTCTAATATCGCTGTACGCAGTATAGTTTCTTGCTCTTGTAGACCTTTGACATTAAACGGCTTCTTCACTTCCCAGTGGGGCCAGCCATCTTCATCTCGACCTGCAAATGTGTAATAATCTCTACTTTCTAGCAAGCTACACGCGGCCACGTGGATGAGGTCTCTCTTTTCTTCCTTCGAAAATTCTTTTTGGACCCTCCCAAATTCCTGCACACCTATCAGAAATAGGATCGCCTTGAGATCTGGCAGATTGGGTGCATTGGTCACCGATTGGAGACGATGTCTCAGTTGTAACCATTGAAAATCCAATTCCCATACCTCCATCTGGGCACAAATATAGCGAGAATGGTACTTATCCTTGAGTGTAGGTTATTTGGTGAAATGCTTAAGCATAATCACTTCCTTAGGCTTGAGATAACGCGACCAGCCCCGCGGCAGGTCTTTTTTGGTTAATCCAGCAAAATAGACCCTATCTAGCGTCACTACGCGATAGTTGAGATGTTCAAATATCCGTCTGATAATCCGGTTTTTGCCACTGTGGAGCTGTATGCCGATGTGTGTAGGTGGTTGCTCTTGGATATAGGAGATCACATCGACTTCAGCGATGCCATCTTCGAGTTTGATACCTTTATCTATAGCATTGATGTGTTCTTCTGTGAGGGGTCTGTCGAGGACAACCTGATAGATCTTCTTGACCGAACTAGAGGGGTGGGAGAGCTTATAAGCCAGATCGCCATCATTAGTCATCAATAGGAGGCCGGTGGTATTCCTATCGAGTCGGCCTACTGGATTGATTTTGACGCCTTTGACCTTTTCTTTCACGACATCCCAGACTGTCTTTCTACCTCGGTCATCTTCCATCGTAGTGATAACATTTTTGGGCTTATTGATCAAGAGGTAGATCTTCTTAAAGTTGGGCTTGACGACTTGGCCGTTATACTCTACGACGTCTTTGGGGCCGACCTCTACTGCTGGATTGGGTTGTATCTGACCATTGACACTGACTTTGCCTGCCTTGACGAGTTCCCCCGCTTTACGTCTAGAGCAAATGCCAGCATGGGCTATAAATTTGTTGAGGCGCATTTTCATCTGGACAAAGATAAACTAGTGTAGGTAAGGAAAGTTGTTGACTCGGTTTCCCGTTGGTCGTCGTGTCAGAGACTAGTTGTCAAAGAAGTCATCATCTCCCGACTCCAAGGAGTTGAGTGCTGAGGATCGCGTGATAAAGCTGTTGCCACCATCGCCAAATATATCTCCTCTGTCACCCGGGGTATTTCTAAAGCTGAAATCAACGTTATCGACAAACTTGACATATTCCTTTAAGAACTGCAGGTTGACAGACCCTAGACTACCATTTCTGTGCTTAGAAATAATGATTTCCGCAGTATTGTCTGACATCTCTTCTCCGTCGGCGAGATCATAGTAGTCAGGACGGTAGATAAAGGTCACGATATCCGCATCCTGCTCGATCGCTCCTGATTCCCTTAGATCCGAGAGCATCGGTCGCTTATCTCCACCCCTTGTCTCTACGGCTCTACTCAGCTGAGATAGAGCAATGACGGGTAGGTCGAGCTCCTTGGCCATTCCCTTGAGGGCTCTTGAGATGGCTGATATTTCTTGTTCCCTGTTACCTTTCTTGCCTGAGGCGCCTGCACTCATCAATTGTAAGTAATCGATGACGACGAGGCCGATGTTGTGTTGCTGCTTGAGTCTTCTGCACTTGGCTCTTAGTTCAAAAATATTGATCGATGGCGTATCATCTATAAAGATGGGCATCGTGGATAGCTTCTCGACACCCTTGGCCAGTATCGGCCACTGCTCATCTGTCAGCTTGGCTTCTCTCAGCTTGGAGGCGGGTATCATCGTTTCCATAGCGACAAGACGCTGGACGAGCTGGGCATTGGCCATCTCCAGAGAGAAGATAGCGACACCTTTGCCTGACTCTGCTGCATTGGCGGCTAGGGAGAGGGTAAAGGCAGTCTTACCCATACCTGGTCTCGCGGCAATGATGATGAGATCAGAGGCTTGCCAGCCGTTGGTGATGGCATCTAATTCCTTAAAGCCGGTAGATACCCCAGTGAGTCCATCTTCCCGCTGACTCAGTAGTTCTATACTCTTGGCAACCTCTGCGGCAACGGCACTTATTTTTTGGAATCCTGTGTTGAGGTTTTTGTCAGTTATATCAAACAAGGCTTGCTCAGCTTGGTCCAACATCTCAAGGACGTCCTTGGTATCTGCAAAGGCATCATTGATCGTACTTGTAGAGACACTAATCAGCTCCCTTTGGATAAACTTCTGCAGGATGATATGTGCATGATACTCTATGTTGGCAGCGGAACTGACCTTATTGGTGATTTCCATAAGGTAGTTGACACCACCTATACTCTCTAGCTGCTCTCGCTTACGGAGCTCTTCGTGTACAGTGAGGATGTCTATCGGCTTAGAATTGGCAAATAGATCCATCATCACTTGGAAGATGTCTTGATGGGCTTTGAGGTAAAATGAGTTGGGTCGCAGTTTTTCCGAGATATTGGAAAAGGCTTCTTTGTCTAGCATAGCAGCACCGAGGACAACTTCCTCTAGATCGAGCGCTTGTGGCATTACTCTTCCAAACATCAACTTATTCAAGTCGTCACTATTCTGCTTTTTGTCTGGTGGAGTGTAGGCCATAGGTTGTGGAAAGTGTTTGCTGTTATTAACAAGATATCAGGACGACAAAGCTAACATTTAACTCCTGCCGTCAGAGGAGGCTGTTCTAGATAGCGGGTTGGGATTGTTAGTCAAGCCACCTATTATTGTTGGTAACGCAACTCACATTGTTGATATCTCACTGATCTATGTTCACATAACAACTTCTGATAAAGTGTTATGTATTTAAGTACACAATAGAAAGTGAGTTTGTCCCATAAAAAAGGCCAGAGCAAAAAACTCTGACCTTGTTGATAAGTATATTTTAGGAGGCGACTAGCCTTTTCCGACGTTGTTAAGTTTGTCAGTGACTTGTTCTACAACTCTTTTTTGCTTCTCGATCTCCATTTTTTTGTCCTCTTGCTCTTGGAGATTCTTTTCTATCTCTTTTTCGGCATTCTTTATTTTCTCCTTGTATTTTTCGATGTCATTGTGCAGATCTTCGTTTTTCTTCTCTAGTTTCTCTTGCTCTTTGTTTCTATCCTTAAGATTGTTTTCTTCATTGTCCAGTTCCTCTGTGATGACTGCTCTTGTCACATCGTAGTTGACATAAGTGAGGTCTTGCTTGATCCTAGAGGCGATGTCTGTACTGTTCTCCGAAGAGATAAATTGGGTGCCATCATCATAGAAGATATATGAAGTCACTAAGGACTTTCCTTCCTCTACTTTAAAGTAAACATTGGTCGGCCCACTGATGCCAGGGACAGAACACTGTAGGCAGTTCCACTCTTTGGCTTTTTTATTTTTTTTGACTTTGCCGTATTCCTTGACGGCTTTCTCAAGGATCTTTGTGACCATCTTCTTGTTGGCTCCAGGATGCTCTATAACAAAGGCATTTTGGTGTCCTAGGCTAAGCTCCATAGATCGCTCCGACACCTGAGCTGAGAGGCTAAGTGCCCATACAAGGATAAGACCCAGTGTAGATAATAACTTCATAATTCGAGTTTATTGATTTAAGATACGATTTGAACTGAAATTGTCTAGATAGGAATAGTGCAAGGTAGAGCACACTTTTTGGCATTTGTACTAAGGTACTGTTAAATGTTTAAATAGGAAACTTGCTGAGATCCCGCCTCAGATCAAGAGAAGACGGGAAGGAATATTTTTTATCATCATATAACAAGACTAGCGACCTACTCATACCTCAGCGACTCGATAGGGTCTAGTCGAGAAGCTTTGAGCGCAGGATAGAGACCCGACAAAGTCCCCACGACGAGACACACAAAAATGGCCAAGGCTATCCAGTTAAATGGCACAACAAAGACACCGTCTATCAGATGTGCGACCACGATACCGACGATGACGCCGAGAATGATGCCGACCAGCCCACCTAGCAGGGTGATAACTACGGCTTCCATTAGAAACTGAAAGAGGATATTAAATTGTGTGGCACCGAGTGCTTTTCTGACGCCGATCTCTCTGGTCCGCTCTGTAACAGAGACGAGCATTATATTCATCAATCCGATGGCGGCACCGAGTAAGGTCATCATCACAATGGCAATGGTGGCCAGCCGCAGTTCCGTGGTCATCTCTTTTAGCGTCTCTAGGATGCCGCTACTATTGGTGATCTCAAAGTCATTGGGCTCTCGGGCTTTGAGACGGCGGATGTTTCTGAGTACACCAGTAGCATCAGCTATGGCATCGTCCATCTGTGTGGGGTCAGCAATAGAGGTCATCAGACTGTAGCTCGTCTTGGCGTTGCCATAGTAGCGCTTGGCGTTAAGCAAGGGGATAAATACACGGCGATCATTGGAGGCTGTCATAGAGGAGCCCTTGGTATCGAGGACACCGATGACCCGATATTTTGTATTGCCGACGGAGACGATTTCACTGAGGGCTTTTTCTGCTTCTCCATCAAAGAGGGACTTGCATATATCGTGGCCGATAATTATGCGGTGATCACCATTTTCTATTTCTGTAGGTGTGAAATTTCTACCCACTGCCCACTCATAGGAAGAGGCGTCGAGGTAGTTTTCATCTATTCCCACAAGACGGACGTTGGGATTGGTTTCTTCTTTGTTATACTTGACTACAGAGTTCCACTTGCAGAAAGTGTTGATAGAGACACTGGCACCTGGATAGTCATAGTTTTCTTTAAAATTCATCGCTTGGTCGAAGCTGATGGGATCTCCTGTACGTTGGCGCCTACGAGAATTATTGGATTTCATCTCGTTTCTTGCCGGTCTTACATTAAAGGAATTGGCACCCATTCTGCTAAAACTACTCGACATAGAATTGAGTAGGGTATCTACAGCTGTTAGGATCCCGACCAGACAAGCTATCCCTACTGCGACAATCAGTAGGGTCAAGATGGCTCTGACAAAGTTGGACTTTATGGAGCTAAGGGCTACTCTGAGGTTCTCGAAGAGATTCATACTCCAACAAAATAGAGAAAAAAGAGAAAGGTGCTCGTGTAATTTCTACAAGGAGGCTGGAATATCGATAAACGTCAGATCTGGTGGGCTTTCTGGATGACGGATATAATCTCTTTGTGAAATGCGGCGCTTCCGCCTATGATAGAGCCATTTTTAAGATAATTCTGTGAGTTATGATAGTCTGTAACGATGCCGCCCGCCTCAGTAATTAATAGAGCTCCTGCTGCTAGATCCCAGATGTTGAGCGCATTCTCATAATAGAGATCGACCTTGCCCGCAGCGACATAAGCCAAGTCCAAGGCCGCTGATCCCAGCCTTCTTATACCTCGACAGTGCACTACACAGAACTTGAGTACCTCGAGACTCGCATCTATATTGAGTCCTCTCCGGTAAGGGAATCCTGTGACGATAATGGCTTCATTTATATTATCTGTCGGTCTTAGTTGCAGCGGGCGCTTACCTTCCCAGGCACCCACGCCTTTTATGGCGGTGTAGGCGATATCAAGCATAACTTCATAGACGATACCCAGTGTCGTGACGCCATCTTCTATCAGGGCTATCGAAATAGAAAAATGTGGAATACCCATCAGAAAATTGGTCGTCCCATCTAACGGATCGATGATCCAAGTAAGGGCTTTGTTTCTCTGGTCCTCCGTGTCTTCTTCTGTGATAAAGCCAGCCTCTGGCGTCAGTTGGGTAAGTGCCTCCACTATCAGCCTTTCTGCCTCTTTGTCGACAAAGCTGACGAGACTGTTTTCGTCTTTGACCTCTATATCGTTTTGTTGGACAAGATCTACTTGAGATCTTATAAATACGGCGACCTTTGCACAGAGTGCAGTGATTGCTTTACGATAGCCTTCTAAAACCGAAGTACTGGTCATCTAGCCCATTTCGGCAACGACCTCAGTAACCTCGGGTACCATACGCTTGAGCATACCCTCGATCCCTGACTTAAGGGTCACTGTAGAAGAAGGACAACCGCTACAAGATCCTTGTAGGACGACGATGACCTTGCCTTTGTCATAAGCCTTAAATTCTATATTGCCACCATCCATTTCTACAGCGGGCTTGACATATTTGTCGAGGAGTGCCTTGATCTTTTGGACCAGCTCCGCTTCGTCACCTTCATAGTGGTAGGCGACACCTCTTTCTTCTTCTATTTTGGCCATTGCCTCCTCAAAACCTTCTTTCAGGATAGGCTTGTCCTCAGCTACATAGCTTTTGATAAATTCCTTAGTCTTCATCGTGATGTCTTCCCAGAGGTAGTTCATTTCCTTGGATATCGTGACAAAGTTGTTGCAGATATACACACCATTGACATAAGGCAATTGGAATAGTGCCTCCGCTAGTGGAGACCATTCTTTGGCGAGATCTTCTGTTCTGAAGTCTGCAGTTCCCTTATAGAGCATTCTATTGGTCACAAACTTGAGAGAATCGGGATTCGGCGTCTGCTCTGTGTAGAGCATTATAGGAGAGGCTGTCTTAGTTTCCATATTTATATACTATCGATTATAGGTCTAGTTAGAGTAACGAAATTAGGCAGTTTTAGTTTGTGAAATGTGTCTGTAGCCGTTCTTTTGTACGATTATATCTTTTATTCGGTTAAATGGCTGTAGTCTTATCACCAAATAGTAAAGAAATATTTTCCTTGCTGCCCCTAATTTTTCATGCGATAGATCCTTATGGGATAATATCGTGGCTAGTGCGCAAATGCCGATAATTCTGTCGACCTTTGGGCTTGCAAATTATTAAGTAAACCCTAAGCGAGTCCACTTTGTTGGAGCATAAAAGCATTTGACCTCAGAGCCTAAAATATCTAAGGAAGAAGAGGCCTTAAAGTCTCTTAACCTGTCTAAAATCATACTCCCCGTATTGCTGGGGTTGGCCGTGATTCTGTATCTGGTCTTTAGGCAGTTTGATACCGATGAGTTGGCCAAGATCGAGTGGAATTCTAGGCTGCTGTTGTATTTAGGGATTGCTGTCCTGATCTATGTAGGTCGGCACATCTTCTACGCTCTGAGACTGGTTATACTATCAGACAAGGCATTTACCCTTAAGCACGGCATAGAGCTGGTGTTTATCTGGGAGTTTGCCTCTGCTATATCGCCGACCAGTATTGGGGGCTCAGCAGTGGCAGTATTCTTCTTGTCACAAGAAAAGATCTCTGGCGCCAAGGCGGTCTCTATCGTCCTCTATACGGTTATTGTAGATACGTTGTTTTTCTTGATGTCCTTGGCGGGCTTGCTTGCTGTCTTTGGTCCACAGTTGATCAGACCTGATATGACGAGTATGTTCCAAGGTTACGGGATCATCTTTATGGTCGTCTGGCTCTTTATGCTGACTTATGGTGGTGTGCTTGTGTGGGGCTTATTCCGACCGAGAGTGATTAAGCGCCTCTTGATGTGGGTAGCTTCTTGGCCATTTATAAAGCGGTATAGACTGGCACTCTATCAAATCGGTCAGGATGTGGTCACCACTTCCAAGGAATTACGGACCAAGCCCTTGAGCTTTCATATTCAAGCCATTTCCTTGACGATAGGGGCTTGGATAGCTCGGTTTGCGGCCGTCAATTTTATCATTCTTGCCTTGGTCAATGTGGATTGGTCCTTTATGGAGCACTTTCTCGTCTATGCCCGTTCTGAGACGATGTATGTCATCACACAGTTTAGCCCGACACC
>CALFUU010000156.1 GCA_937929835.1 uncultured Saprospiraceae bacterium
AGCCTTGAATTTTTTGTTTCGTTTTTGTTTCAAGACAAAAATGAAAGCCCGCCGGCGAGGCAAATGACTAATTGCTTGATAATCATTTGGTTATCAAGCTTATAAGAACAAAAAGAGTGCATCTTAAATGGGAGATTCTATCAACAAATTATCGAAAGGATTATTGTTGACTAAAAGGGGTTGGGGAGGCTTGGAGGATTCTTTATTTCAACCACACCTCTACTGCGCCGCCTTGGTGTACTTCCACATAAAATTTGACGCTTTCTCGGGCTTTGAGTTGATGCTCTGTTTCTGCCTTGAGGAGTCCGGTGCCTTTGCCGTGGATGATGGTGACGATCTTAGTCGTGGAGGCTTCTGCTGCATCGAGATACTGCGCTAAGGCTTGTAGTTGTACAGAAAGGATTCTTTCTGGCTGTGCATTGAGATAAGTGGGATCGAGTTGTTCTATATGCAAGTCGATACTAGGGGGAAAATCATAGGGGTCATATTTGGAAGAAGTCTCAGCTTCGTCTATAAAGGAAAGTGTTTCTTCGTGGACGGGTTCCGTGTAGAGTTCGAGTTGCTGGGGTGCAATGAGAAGCGTCTTGGTGGCGGTCTTTAGCTTTACCTTACCATTGATGGTGCCATCATAACTGCCTACCTCTCCTGTCGCGAGGTGACGCAGCTTGTCTCCTATCCATAAGTCTTTAGTATCTATCATTATAAAAAAATCCTGCCGTCACCGACAGGACTTTCATTTTGGTTTATCAAGTTAATGATAAAAAATTGTTCTCTAAAATCATAAATGAATCTTAGAGAATCCAAAGCACTAAATACTTTAGGTAAAAATTTTAGAATAACATTAGCTGATAGTAGAACGATACGGCAATTGTAAATGCTGCCTGTTTGTACCTTATCGCATTACGCGTACAAAAGCATTGAGGAAGAGATTAGAATCAGAATTCAACACCTTATCTAGAGACTTATCCGCAGCTGAACTTATAGAGGCAAGACTATTGATGACCTTTTTGAATTCTTTGGACTCAGGACCTTCTTCTTGGACACTACTGATATGCTTGATCATCACGAGCATCGGAGCCAGTTCTTTTTGCTTTCTCTTACGGAGCGTCTTTCTGAATACGTTCCAGAAGTCTTTTTCTGCTGTATAGTAGTCTTTCCTTTCTCCTGGCTTAGACCTTCTGTAGACAAGTTCCCAATCGAGTAAGGCTCTTACATTCATATTGGCATTACCTCTAGAGATCTTAAGTTCATCCATAATGTCCTCTGTACTCAAGGGCTCTGGGTGAATAAGCAATAAAGCGTGGATATGACCCATAGTTCTACAAATCCCCCAATTACACCCGAGTTCTCCCCACGTGGATATAAAATGATCCTTAGCTTTTGCGTATTCCATTTTTGTTGCTTCCAAATAACCAATGCGAAACTTGAACTAAAGGTTTAGTAATAGCAATAAAAGTTGTCACAAATGGACGTATACGTCT
Source organism: uncultured Saprospiraceae bacterium (assembly GCA_937929835.1). Lineage (GTDB taxonomy): Bacteria > Bacteroidota > Bacteroidia > Chitinophagales > Saprospiraceae > RFSX01. The sequence goes on from CALFUU010000156.1 coordinate 1,482, forward strand.
GATTATAAGGTAATTTCAGCTATCGGGGGACTTATTTAGACAAAATCTATGTAGCCTTAGGGACTTTATAGAAGGGTGCTCGGACTACAGTGGCAGGCAGAATCTTGGATCTAATCTTGATACCTATGGCCGTCCCTTTCTTGGATAAAGCCTTAGGTACATACCCCATACCGATTGGAATATCTAGACTGGGGGACATCGTGCCAGAAGTGACGACGCCTATGACGGCACCTGCTTCATCGACAATCTCGTAGCCATTTCTAGGCACACGTCTGTCATCCACTGTAAAGGCTACAAGCTTGCGCTCAGTTCCATCCTCTCTCTGCTTGATAAAAGTGTCTTTACTATAAAAGTCATCCTCTACAGCCGTTTTGGTTATCCACCCTAATCCGGCCTCTATCGGAGACGTGGCATCTGTAATGTCATTGCCATAGAGACAAAAGCCCATCTCCAGCCTTAAGGTATCTCTGGCGCCTAAGCCTATAGGCATTATACCCTCTTCCTGACCCACCTCCATCAACAACTCCCATACACGGACCGCATCTTGGTTATCGAGATAGATCTCATAGCCACCAGATCCTGTATAACCCGTTGCGGATACGATAACATTGTCTTTTCCAGCAACAGTACCAGTAGCAAAATAGTAATAAGGAATCTGTTCTACTTGGATATCCGTGATCTTAGCAAGCACTCTAGTTGCTAGTGGACCTTGTAAGGCGAGCAGCGCCATACTGTCCGATCGATCTTCGATGTGGACGTCTAGGTCTGCATTGGCAGCGGTAATCCAGTCAAGGTCTTTTTGGATATTGGATGCATTGACCACAAGCATATACTCGTTATCATCCAGCTTGTACACGAGTAGATCATCTACGATACCACCTTGTCTGTTAGGCAAGCAACTGTATTGCGCTTGGCCGACGGATAAGGTCTTGACATCATTGCTCGTTACTTTCTGTACGAGTGCTGTGGCGTTTTTTCCCTTGACAAAAAACTGTCCCATATGCGATACATCAAAAAGGCCCACCTTAGAACGGACATTGAGATGCTCTTCATTGATTGTTGTATAACTGACTGGCATATTATATCCAGCAAAGGGCATCATCCGTGCACCTAATTGTATATGTAAAGCTGTAAGCGGAGTCTCTTTCATATGAAGATTTGCTAATTTTTTTTATTGAATTATAAATCGGAAACGATAACGTCGAGTATCTCATCACCTATCTGCAAGTTGTGCACGACATCCATTCCTGATTCTACTTTTCCGAATATGGTGTACTTGCCATCTAGATGCGGTGTGGCACTGTGTGTGACAAACCATTGTGTAGATTCGGTGTGTGGCCCAGCAGAAGCCATTCCTACATATCCCTCTCCATCATAGGAAATAGGCGAAAATTCAGAGCTGATTACATAATCTGCCCCTCCATAATTATCGCCCCTAGGACTACCTGTCTGTGCGACAAAATTGGGCACGACACGATGAAATATTTTGCCGTCGTAATAGTTGTTTTTAGACAATTCGATAAAGTTGATGACAGAGATAGGCGCATCCTCAGTCAGAAGATTAATCGTAAAGTTGCCCTTGGATGTCTTGACGATGGCTCTTATCTTTTTGTTCATCTTGGCGATGACGGACCAGTCGATTGGTTTTGCCGACCTGGCCTGTGTGAGTTCTGGCTGATTGACCCCTCTGAGATAAGCAATGGCCCGCTCTACGGCGTGGACACTTTCCAACTGTCCAGGCACTTGCAAGTTGGCCTTTGCTTGCTGTAAGAAGCCCGTCGTATCTATCAAATCTTTGAAATCTGTATTGGGGTCAGCTATGGCATTAGCGACGGCGCCGACGACACCTTCATCGCCTTCTGCCATTTGCTCTTTGAAGTACTCTAGAATTTTTCGTCGATTGATCCGCGCAGTGCTCTGGTATACGGCATAAAAATCCTTGTGTGCCACTAACTGCGCTAAGGCCTCCATTCCAGCGGTCTTGAGCACTGAGTCCTCAGACTTATCGATATAGTCCATTATGAACTTATAGTTTTCTGGGTCATTTCCGAGTGCTTTGAGGTAAGCCCCTTGGGCTTTAGGATTTTCCTCTTTGGCCAGGGCTTGCGTAAGTTGCCAGCGGGTGGCATTTTTTGTTTTGGTATAGTAGTAAGGGAGCACTTGCAGTATCGCACTAAAAAGGTCTGTCCTGATTGGCCACGGGATGCTGTCTGCAGCGATATCTCTAAAAGGTTTTACACGATTAGGATCAGCCTTTAGGCTGACATAATTGGCTGCAGTCCTGGCGACATGGAGGTTGTCTGATCTGAGCAACTCCAATATTTTGGGCTGGACAGAATCCAAGGTATAGTTGGTCAGTGTTCTTATAATATTACAAGTCACCCGATAGTCCTGTTGTAGATCTAGTTGATTGAGCAAGATGGCTTTTATCTCTGGGTCGTCGGTATGTTTGAGTCCTGAGGCGAGGGCCATTTTGACATCGACATCTTGTTCTAGGGTGAACGCTTCTGCTAGCTGAAATTTGAGGACACTCAGATCTATCTCTTTGGCTCTAGAGAAGTAGTGGGCGGCATAGAGCCGAGCGACTGGCGGGAGAGATTTGTCCTTGATGACATCGAGGGCTCTTTGGGTTTGCTCAGGTGTGGTGATCCCTCTGAGCGCAAACTGATACAAACTCTTCATCTGTCCGATAATCAGTAGTGTGTCAGTGCTACGGTAATTATTGGCTGTTGCGACATACTTGGCGACTGGTGCTGCGGCTACTTTGCCTATCGCTTCGAGGATGGCACCATTGGACTGATTGTCTACTGACATCGTGTCTTTCTGTCTAAATCCGCCTATCAAAGCCCTTTCTGCTGCCTCTACACCCGACTGTCCTAAGGCGTAGGCCGCCATAGAACGGATCTTCAGCACAGGATCATTGAGGAGGGTCGCTAGACTATCGAGTACTTTCGTGTCTTTGTGGGAAGCGAAAGCTCTAGCTGCGAGGTACCTTTGACTGGGGTCCTTAGAAGAAAGTGCGACAAGTAAACTATCTGTTTGCTTTTGGTGTTGGAAACGGGTCAGTTGCTGAAATTCTGCCTTAGTCGGCTCCAAGACGACTTCCGTTAATATTTTCTTTGATTCAGGGACACAGCCTACGAGTAAAAGTGCAAGAAACATTAAGGATTTACGCATATAGTCTGAATCTAATAAGAAGTGTCAAGAACTCAAAAATATCTCAAATACCAAATAAAGCAGTAAATTAAGAAGCTAATAAATCACTAAGTCAAAAGTTATTAATGAAAAGATTTTACGTATTTGCCTTGATTGTGGGTTTCTCACTACAACTCGATGCACAGAGACTAGTATCCGCCGTCCTACTGGACACCATAATACCGGCAATGGATATTCCTATCCCTGGACTTAACCCAAGTTTTGAAGTAGCCAATTGGAAATTGCAGTACCTCACACTTAGTCCCGAAGGCGAAGAACATGTTGCCTCTGGTCTAGTAAGTGTCCCTATTACCAACACTCCAGAAGTATTTCCAATGGCTTGCTTCCAACATGGCACCGTTGAGGGCAGAGATAATGTACCATCAAATCTAGAAGGAGGGCACCTATTGGGTGGGGCCTTTGCCACAAATGGATATGTTGTCGCTGCACCAGATTATATAGGCCTAGGAGATTCTCCAGGTATCCATCCTTATGTACACGCAGAATCAGAAGCTTCTGCATCGGTAGATATGCTCTTGGCGACGAGAGAGTTTATAGCAGATTTAGATAACGTCACGCTTAACCAACAACTGTTTATCTCAGGGTACTCACAAGGTGGCCATGCTGCGATGGCACTACAACAAGAAATAGAGACCAATCAGTCTGATCTCTTTACCGTTACAGCTTCTGCACCGATGTCAGGCCCATATAGTATCTCTGAGAGTATGGTTGATTTTACGCTAGGAGATGATGAGTATATGACTGTAGATTATCTAGCGTGGCTGACACTAGGATATGGTAGAGCCTACCCTACTTTGCTCGCTGATTTTCCGGTCGAGAATGTGTTCAGACCAGAATATATTGATGACATCAATGAATTCAGAGACGAAGTGATCACAAGAAGTACATTGAATCAAAGGATGGTCGCCACACTCCGCGCTGATGGTGGGCTGGTATTGCCTAAGAACACCCTACAAGATAATATTCTAGATGGCATCCTCAATGACCCTATGCATCCATTATCACAAGCACTAGAACTCAATGACACTTATAACTTTACGACTGAGACGCCGACAAACTTATACTACTGTCAAGGTGACGATCAGGTAACCTTTGAAAATGCTCTACTAGCAAAAGAAAGAATGACAGCTAATGGATCCACCAATGTCCAAGCCATCAGAATAGATTCTAATATTATTCCTCTAAATCATGTTGGCTGTGTACTACCCGCTTCTCTGCGTGCCTTAGGGTTTTTTAATTCCTTAAAGGAAACAGAGTCGAGTGTTAATAATATACATTTCAGCGAAAATGTATCGGTAACCCATTATGACCGTCAACTGACGATCAATATGGACGAACCCAATCTAAGAACGGCCTATATGGACATCCATAACGTCTCAGGACAGAGAGTCCATACACAACAGATATCTAGCGGGGTGACTTATATGACTATGCCTGTGAGTACATCGGGACAATATTTTGTTACGATCTACACCAACGAGCAATTATTGAACGTTACGCCTGTGATCAATCCTTAAAACCTAAAGTCAGGTATATAACATATTAGCGATAATCGTAATAAAACAAGCGATTATCTGAGCATATGCCTACTTTTGCACTGCCCGAAGCGCTTCTTCAGGCAGTGTTTTTTATTTAACATATACAAAGAGACCTCTCGGATATGAGTTTGAATTTCAGTAACGATCAGCAAGCAGTAGACGGACTAGCCAATGCCTATGGCCGACTTAAGTCAGAAATAGCTAAAGTCATCATCGGACAAGACGACGTTGTACAGGCTGTATTGATTTCTCTATTTGCCAACGGTCACAGTCTCCTCGTGGGAGTGCCTGGACTAGCGAAGACGTTATTGGTATCGACTATATCGGAAGCTTTAGACTTAGAGTTTAAGAGAATCCAGTTTACGCCGGATTTGATGCCATCAGACATTACGGGAGCAGAGATTCTCGACGAGAGCAGAAGTTTCAAATTCAACAAAGGACCACTCTTTTCTAATATCGTCCTTGCGGATGAGATCAACAGAACTCCACCCAAGACACAAGCTGCCCTCCTCGAGGCGATGCAAGAGCGCTCAGTGACCATCGGTGGAGTAAGACACGTCTTACCGAAGCCTTTCTTTGTACTCGCGACACAGAACCCTATCGAACAAGAAGGAACGTATCCTCTACCAGAAGCACAGTTGGATAGATTTATGTTTAATATCCCTCTAGACTACCCGTCTTACCAAGAGGAAATCGCTGTCGTTAAGGCTACAACAACTTCTACCAAGACACAGGTCAACAATGTCCTGACTGCAGAAGAGATTATCGGCTACCAAGAGCTCGTCAGAAAGATTCCTATTGCAGATAACGTCCTAGAATATGCTGTAAGCCTAGCGAGCAAGACACGACCTAATACCGAAATGGCGACAGAGCAGGTCAACAACTATATCGGTTGGGGTGCAGGGCCTAGAGCCTCTCAGTACCTTGTCCTCGGTGCCAAGACCCACGCGGCCATCAATGGTAAGTACTCTCCAGACATCGAAGATGTGCAAGCCATCGCCAACTATGTCCTCAGACACAGAATTGTCAGAAACTATAAGGCAGAAGCCCAAGGTATCTCTGAGGAAGATGTGATCAAGGGATTGTTTTAAGGGGAATTGGGGTAAGGTGAGAAGTAGTATGCTAGCCGAAACTGATGTTTCGGTTCCTTCCTTTCAAAGGTCTGTTTAAGACCTTTAATCCACCTAAGGTGGACCAGTCTCTCCCCCACCCGAAACTGATGTTTCGGTTCCTTCCTTTCAAAGGTCTGTTTAAGACCTTTAATCCACCTAAGGTGGACCAGTCAGTCATCCCTTAGGGGCTAGGGGTAAGCGAGGCCGAACCCACCCACCTAGGGTGGACCAGTCTGTCAGATTTTTGTTAAGGTCATTTTAGATTTTGACATCGGCAGAGCACAGCCACTATCAATAAAGCCATAATCGTAATAGAGGACTATCTCGGCATCATCCGTAGGATCAAGGGGTTCCGTATGCTGACTTCCATCGGCATCAAAACTAGGACCATACTGCATAAAGTCCGCACCACCACACCCTGCATCTGTCTGCAAGGTATGATACCGCGCCTTGTCGCAGTCTATATAGAATGACGTTAGGTAAGGACCTACTGACTCCTGCATCTCAGAAAACCTTTCTGGAAAGATGATAGACTCAAAAACTCTGTGACCGTATCCATCTGAACCTTCTACCAGATTGACAATGACATCTGAGGGATAAGACAGACCAAAAAATGACAAGACATCGTCCTCTACCTCTAAAAGATAGGGTCCAGTAAAGGCGTCTTCTGCCAAAGCACAGTCCAATTCATTGCAAACAACGACTTCCCCGCAAGAGATCACAGGCATTATTCCTTTACTCAAAAATTGATTCGTTTGTAAAGTAGATAAATCCTTAATCTGTATGACAACCCTATCTACACCTCCACAATTATTGAGCTGAATTTCAAAATCACTTTCATCAAAATAAAAAGACTTCTTTCCAAAAGGAGTTACCAGAGTTACTTGGGATTCTGCAACCACATTACCGTCACAATCTACTACTGTGCCTGTAATCAAAGAGACTTCACTTTGATTTGCCTCTAGATTTATGACGCCTAAGTCTACACTATCTCCAAGCTGCCCCATTATGGGTCCAAAAGTAACAGGCTCAAAGTCACAAGAAGAAAGTAATTCTGTTGCTTGGAAAGTAACACGAGCACCAGTGGGTACGTATCCGCAAAGAAATCCCTCACTACTTCTAAACAAGCCGATGCCCATCCCATACAAGTCTTCTGTTATCCATAATCTCAGTCCTACAGGGATACCGTTAGCAGATTGTAACTGCCCAGAAACTTTCACAACAGGAAATGATACACTGCCCGACCAAAAAGAAAAATGGGACACAGTACCTACATATCTAGAACCATCCCTTGTCGCAGTCCCCTCCTCAATCCATACACCGTACCGCTCTTCATCAAAGGACCATAGAGAAATCTCTTCTGGAGCAGCCGTCATCAAATCTGTAGGCACAGGAAAAGAAAGGCTGACCTCCTTATCGCTTGCAACCTGAAGCAACTCACCTGTCGCACTGATCAATTCTACACCCATAACTCCGAAAGATCTTAAGCCCACCTCTTCTATATCTGAGCTGACGGCAAGTAAGTCTCCAGGCATTGTAGATGCGCCCTGGTATACTGTCGGGTCAAGATAATTGGCCACTACCTGTACGGTGCCACTATACTGCTCACCACTTGCTGTCTCTATGCCGTTGGGAGGAAATTGGAATTCCAAATCATCTTCGCTGGTTATGACGCCACCTGACGCAGCCTCAAATTCGCCGATTATATTGTGCGGAATGAGCTCGACATCCACATAACTAGTGGCCCCGCTACTTGGATAAAATCTTGGAAATCCCTTAAAGAAACCTTCTTTTTCGACTTTAAGAAAAGTGCCGTTAGCGTCCAATTGTTGATCCCTAATGATAAAGTGGCCCTCCTCATCTGTCAAGTAAGTCTCATCCGCATAAGTAACTACTGCATCCGCAAGTGGTCTATTGCCATAATCAGTAACAGTACCAAATATGTTGCCGTTGACAAATTTACTTTCTGGACTATACTTGTCTAAGATCTCTGCTTGACTTTGAGATATAATACCCTGGTCCATATCATCTTGACAAGAAACCATTAGAACGATCGAGAGAAGAACAAAAGTAAGTTGTCTCATATCTGTGATGCGTTATTAGGTTGTCTATAGTAAGGTCTTATATAAAGATAGACGAAACTTATATAAGATTGGTTGGGCTATTGGTCTCTATAGAGAGTCGAGGGATTAAGGATCAATAAGACAAACAGCAAGCTATCAAGAAGCTAGTCAGCAGAGCTATATTACCTACATACCTGATTATCCGCAGCGCACACACCAAAACACTCCATTTTATCATCTACCTTTGTAAGCAAACACTCTGGCACATAGATATATGAATAGTAGACCCCTTCTCCTGACGACCCTTATTGCAATAACTCTGGCATTCATCTTTTCCTCTTGTGGCAGCGAAGTCGCTCAGAAGATGGAATCCAAAGGCACTGCCCTCGGTAAGATGAATGAAATTATCGTCATCGCTGATGATAAAGTCTGGGATGGCGCCATAGGTGATACATTTAGGTTTTATTTCGAATCCGCCTATCCTATTCTCCCTGCGCCAGAACCCCTTTTTGACCTGCGACACTTTACCCCCCAAGATCTGAAGGTCCAACCCATCAGAAAAGAACTGCGGACTTATGTGATTCTAGCAGATGTCGATGACCTCGAGTCAGAAACAACTAAGATGGTCCGACAAGACGTCGGCTCAGAGAAAATCGACTATCCTAAGGACAACAAACCCAAAATAACCTCCGTCGGCAAGGATAAATGGGCACGAGGACAATTGCTCGTCTATCTCTATGGCAAAGGAGAACAACAAGTCACAGAAGCCATCGTCAGTAGTTTTGGCGCTATAGCGAAGCGTATAAATCTGCATGACAGTAAGCAACTCCAAGCGGGTATGTATGTCGACAAGATCAATCTAGGCCTCTCGGAGAGACTGCGCGATCAGTATGGGCTAGACCTCAAGATCCCTCGCAACTTTGCGACTGCTGTAGAGAACAATGAAGACAAAGTCCTTTGGCTAAGGAAAAACACCCAAAAGGCAGACCTCCACCTCGTCGTGATGACGGTCCCATATACCGACAAGCAACAACTCAGCAAAGACAACATCATCGCTCTAAGGAATGAATTCGGTGCCAAATACCTCACTATGGACTCTAAGTCAGATGTGATGGTCGTCGACTCCATCAATCTACCCGTCTATGAGTACCCCTGTGAAATCGGTGGCACCTATGGCAAGGAGCTAAGGGGCATCTGGAAACTCACAGAAAGCTTTGTGGGAGGGCCATTTACCACTTATATGTTGCTCAATCAAGGTAGGAATGAGCTCATCTTTGTAGATGTCTTTGTCCAAGCGCCAGGCAGTAAGAAAAGAGACTTGATGATGCAACTCGACCATATGGTCAAGACTGCCAAGGTCGTATCGTAGCTTATAGTGCAGCGTTGAGAAGGTACATCGGGCTAAGTCGGCCGCAGACTATAACAGCGCATAGGCTAGAAATCATAATATTCCCTATCTTGCCTTAAATCAAGTAAGATAACCTTATGCCTATACCTCGACCATTCAACCTACAGAAATGGATAGACGAACACCGACACGAACTCAAGCCACCCGTCGGCAATAGAAATCTCTATAAAGACGCTGGAGACTATGTCGTGATGATCGTCGCCGGCCCCAATGCTAGAAAAGACTACCACTATAATGAGACAGAAGAACTCTTCTATCAGCTAGAAGGAGACATCACTGTCAGAATCCAAGAAGATGGTAAAGCGGTGGATATCCCCATAAAGGAGGGAGAAATGTTTCTACTACCTGCTAAGGTCCCGCACTCTCCTATGCGCTCAGAGGGCAGCATCGGCCTTGTCGTGGAGCTTAAAAGAACGGGTGGCGAGACAGATGGACTACAATGGTACTGTGACAACTGCAACAACAAACTGCATGAGTCGTACTTCAAGCTCAAAAATATAGAGAAGGATTTTCTCCCTCGATTCAAGGATTATTATGCCTCCGATAACCTGCGGACGTGTACGAATTGTGGCACACAAATGGAAGTGGATAAGCGATTTGTAGAAGAGAAATAAATTTCCTTTTTGAATAAAAAAATATTTTTTGCTTCTGACTTCCATCTTGGACTGGGTACTCCAGAAGAAAATAGGGTGCGGGAGCAAAGGATTATCAGGTGGCTAGACACCATAGAACCAGAAGCTGAGAGACTCTATCTTCTAGGAGATCTTTTTGACTACTGGTTTGAGTACAAGCAAGTGGTACCGCGCGGGCACGTCAGATTTCTAGGACGGCTTGCGCAGATGGTAGATAGGGGCATTCCAGTGCATATCTTTAGCGGCAATCACGATGTGTGGATGTTTGACTATCTAGAGAAAGAACTCGGTGCGACAGTCCATCATCAACCACTTACTATAGAGCACAGCCATAAGTTATTTTTGCTCGGCCATGGGGATGGACTCGGGCCTGGCGATCACGGATACAAGTTTATCAAGAAGATATTCCGAGCACCGATTAATCAATGGTTATTTGCGAGATTACATCCCAACTTGGCGCTCTCATTGATGCGCAGATTTAGCAAGACTTCTCGTGAGTCTCAAGAAGAAGACCTTCAGTTTTTGGGCGCAGATAAAGAATGGTTGGTCCAGTACGCTGAGAGAAAAATAACAGAACGACCTTACGACTTCCTCCTCTTTGGGCACAGACACTTGCCTATCGACCATCTCCTCAGCAATAAGACTTCTCGCTACATCAATTGTGGTGACTGGATTAATCACAACACCTACGTTGTCTTTGATGGCACAGAACTAGAACTCAAAAAATACGAAGAATGAAAGCATTACTACAAGGAACTTTATTCTTCCTATTGATCTCCCTGCTCGGGTGTAAGACGACCCAGCAAGTCAGTACACCTGCCACTCCCCAATTGCCCCATAATATGTATGCCCTCCAAGGCACTTACAAAATAGTAGAGGTCGATAAGCTGGGTTATATCTACCTCGTCAGAAACAATAATGAGATCGTCAAACTGGATGCCGACTACCAGACCCTATTTACCTATTCCCTTAGGGGCTTAGGGGATATACACCAACTCAATGTAGACAACCCACAGAAGTTAATGGTCTACTATGCCGACTATAACAATCTTATATTTTTGGACAATACGCTATCAGAAATCAAGAGACTGGACCTAGAGTCACTTAGCTTGTGGGATATGCAGGGGGCTACACTCGCAAGGGATAACTCCATCTGGCTCCTTGACAATGCCAATATCCGACTTATCAAGATTGATGAATCTGGCAAAATGTTGCTCTCTACTAACGAGCAAGATCCTATCCTAAGACAATACCTTACTGAGATACCACAGATGATCAACAAAGACAATATGATCTATCTCAACAACGGTCGAGACATCGGCATCTATGATGAGTTTGGAGTGCATCAAAAAAATTATAGCTATCTCAATGAAGGTATGCAGATCCTCAATAAAGAACTGCTTCTGCTTAGAGGTAGAGAAATTATAGGCATCGAAACTGATCTTGTCCGATTAACAGATAGTTCTCAAAAGCTGATTGAATTAAAAAATCCAGCTATAGACTTCTACCTGAGAGGAAGAAATCTATACTGGATTGATTCTTACGGATTGATCGTGCAGCAGTTATAGACTACTGTATTGCGGCATACATCGCCTTGACTTCGTCAAGACTGAAGTTGCCCATCATTCCCGTCTGGAAGACATATTCTTGATCTCCTTGGATTTTTACTTTTCTAAAGTCGTAGTTGATTCTATCCTCTGTCACCTGCTTCTTAAAGATAAAGCCATTGGCATCTTCAGATACGAGCTCTGCAAAGAAAGGTCCTTTTTTGGCATCTTCTTTTTGACTATTGACGACTGCAGATACATCTGTTGTCGACATCTCGCTACCCATTATCTGTAAGAAGTAATTTCCATCTCCCTTAACAGTTACATCCTTGATAAAGCCCATATCCTCCGCTACAACTTTGGCGTCGGCCGGTGCCTTAATCTTTAAAGGAATCCCATGAGACATCAGGTCTAAGTCGCTGAAACCAGTGGTAGATGTCGATCCTTCCTTACAACTCACAAGTATGAGTCCGAGAAAAAGAAAGGTCATTAATCCAGACCGCATCTAGCTCTTTGTTTTGATACTACAACCAATTGCCTTAGTTGTCGCTGGTGTAGGATCCTCTCCTTTTTCCAAGGCAGCTATAGCATTCTCCAAAAACTTCTCTGTTACTGCAGACGCATCTCTTGCATCATCATCTATAGCACCGATATAACGTACTTTTCTATCTGCATCGAGTAAGAAAACATGTGGTGTCTTAGTCGCTCCATACTGGGGATAGATCTTCTGACCCTTATCCATTAAGTAAACAAATGGAAATCCTTTTTCCTTAGCTCTCACCTTCATATTGTCAAAGCTATCTGCAGGCTTAGCCTCTGGATCATTAGGATTGATGGCGACTACTGGATAGCCCATATCTGCATACTTGTTGTGTAGGTCTATCAGTCTATCTTCATACATAATTGCATAAGGACAGTGGTTGCACGTAAAAGTGACGATGTATCCATTTGCATCTTTATAGTCTGCAAGAGCAACCATCTTGTCATCGACATTCATCAATTTGAAATCAGGAGCAATATCTCCAATTGCCAACGCCTTGTCTTGTGCGAAAGAAGCGAATGAGAGCAACAAGATGCTCAATCCTAGTATTAATCTGTTCATTGTAAATATTTATTTGTTTTCTAAAAATGGTAAAACTATCTCTTCTAACTCTACTAGAGAGTGAAATTCTTGTTCGTAAAATCGCGTTTCAGCACCCTTACGGACATAGGTTATTGGTATCGCTCCAGACCAAGAGGGATCTACACGATCTATCCACCTGTTGGCTTTGCCATCTAGTAGGACGATCACATCTGATTTTATCTGCTTCTTGTTGAGAAAAGGGATGACTTTCCTATCTATCATCTTTTCGAAATCTAGGCTAACTAAGATAACCTTGACTGGCTTACCTTCATATTTTTCAGTGAGTGCTTCGAAATAGGGCAACTCTTTGACACAAGGGCCACACCAGGTCGCCCAGAAGTTGATCACATAAGTGGTATCATTGGCCAACTGTAACGTAGGTTCTAACTCCTCAAAGGTCTCATATATGACGAGGTCACCCCTATCCCACTCTTGCGCTTGACCAATACTGATGGCTAAACTCACGAGAAGCATAGCCTTGAGGAAGTGGGACTTAGACAGCATATCGTTATTTCGTTATCATATTGAATTAGTCACAAATTACAGCGACCACAAGAGAAATAACGAGCCTAGAGCCAATAAGTTTCTGCATTCACGAGTTATTGGGGATCATTTTAAGCTTATGATAACACTCATAAGTTCGCGTTGCTTTAGTTACTGCATGCTCTGGAACCAGGTAAGTGTAGGTATGTATCGGGAGCCACATCAATAGACAGAGCAATATCAACAAACAGCTCTTAGCGTCTTGGTTAAAAGTAGTAGGATATACCCAAAACGAAAGTCAAGAGCATTGAGAGATACATTATGAATATGGTGGTGTCTTTGTCAACGCCTAGCCCCGTATCATTAATGGACTTGTCCATACCCAGATTATACGGTTGCGAAGACTTGTATCGAGTAGGATTTTTGAAATAGCCGTCTCCAAAAAACTGATGGCCTCTGAGTGATTTATTATAGCTACTTGAGACTTGTCCATGAGATTGCATCATTGTTAGTTGTTTTCCTAATCAACAAGAAGACTTCTCTAACCAAGTCCCTAGAGTGGAGTTTCCTCGACTAGTGAAGTGTAAAACTCGACAAGAAGAAGAAGAAGAAGAAGAAGAAGAAGAAGGGGGTGGGTATGGCGGGCTAATCTCAGAAACTGGAGAAACCTACAATTCAAAACTAAAGAAATAAAGAGATTTTACTCTTTGACAAAAGGGATGAAGATGCACTGCTTATTGATATTACTACAAAAAAGGATTCTAGAAGTTGTTAAGAAAAGGTTTGACGTTACGAGAATATCCGTCCAATGTTTCATAGAAAAATGTTAAAATGGTTAGTTCTCGGTTAAAACCAAATATTGAGTCTCACAACTCGAGCAGGTTATCCTAACTTAAGGGTATCAACGACATTCACTAACGAACAAAACAAATGATTATGAACAATTACAAAAAAGCTCTCATCCTGGTCTGGAGTCTCTTCATATGCCAGCTAAATGCACAGGTAGATGCCTATGATATCTCTACCTATATTACACCAGACTTCTCATATCAAGCCTTAGAAGTTACTCCTAGTCTAAGTTTCAACAAAGATCTTGGAGGGGACAAAATAACGACCATTTTTGGTGACATTAGTTATTTTGAGAGATCACTTTCGCGGAAGAGAATTTCTGAAACAATAATAAATTCAACTTTTGTTTACAGGAAAACTAGCAGTGAAAATGAACGTATAGAAGAGCCTACCTCAAATTGGTCATCAACAATCCGCATCAGAAATAACAACCAATTTTATTATAAGAAGAACCGCTTCTTTTCTCTTAACTCTAGTGGATTTCTAAGTCAAGGTGGTGGATCTACATCTGACCACTTTGGGTATACAAGTCTCTCAGTAAGCCCTGGGTGGGGTCTTGGTAGAGCTGAATTAGTGACAGATGCTTGGCATGCTAAATCGATAATCCAGGCCCTACAAAATAAAGGACTGATTAAAGCTGAAATTTCTAAAGAGCAACTTGAAGAATTTGCTCAAGTCATCACCAGAATTAAAAATTCCAGAGTCATTGATTTTAGATTTGAAGACATCTATGAACTAGAACAGTTAGCCGCTTACCTAGGTGATAGAGAGTATCTTGATACAGATAACTTTACATTTTTTGCAACACTAAATGACGCTTGGCTATTTGAAGGATTTAGAAACAGAAAATCTGGTAGCACTTGGCAGATAGGCCCAGTACTTAATTTAGAAACATCTCTCTTTGATGGTAATGGTCTAAATAATATTCTCAGCCACTATGGTATAGAGACGAGATACAATAAGCATATAGCGAAAGGAGACTTCCAAATTGATTATGGTGCAGGTGCCACAATTGGCAAAATGAACACGACGAACAACTTCTGGAGTGTAGATGCCAATCTTGATGTTGCTTACTTATTAAGTTCCAGAATAAACCTAAATGCTGGAATTAGAGCATCTCACCGTTCTTATTCAGATGGCTTTAGAGATTTCACCAGTGGGTCATTCAATTTTGGGATGAATTATTTTGTAACACCGAGATTGACTTTGAGCGGAACAGGGAATGTCTTCTTACTCAAATTTTCAGAATCAGACTATATAGATTCAGAACGCTTTAACTTATCTATGAAATATATTCTGCGATAAGAAAAATATCAAAATTTAAGTACCAATAAGTAAAGTAGGTTCACCACTATTGGATGAATCTACTTTTTTATTATCTTACCCACCCACTCAACAAAAATACAAGTAAAATGAATAAGATAACGATGTATGGCGCCGACTGGTGTCCAGATTGCAGAAGAGCGAAAGCCTTCTTAAAAGAAAACAATATAGACTTAGACTATGTAGATGTTGACCTAGACAAGGAAGCGACAAAAAAAGTAGAGACCATCAATAATGGGAAAAGGATAATTCCTACTTTAATTATTAATGGCACGAGTCACACTAATCCTGACAATGCTCAATTAGGAGCAGCTTTAGGAATAAATGAAGAGCACAGAGTGATTATGTATGGAGCTAATTGGTGCCCAGACTGTCGTAAGTCAAAAGCCTATCTAACAGATAACAAAATTAATTTTCAATACATTGAAATTGATAAAGAAGAAAATGAATGGGCTATTCCGATTATAAAAGAACTTAATAACGGAAAACGCAAAATACCGACCATACTCATTAATGATGATATCGTTTTAGTAGAACCAGAAAATGAAGAACTGCGTCAAGCCTTAAACATAGACGTTGTAAAAGAAGACCGCATCTATGACACTATTATTATAGGAGGAGGAGCCGCGGGCCTGACTACATCTATATATGCGCAAAGAGATAGATTTGACACCTTGATATTAGAAAAGAAAACAATCGGAGGCAATGCCTTTCTCACACAAAAAATAGAAAACTATCCAGGATTCACTTCTATCTCCGGTCCAGCATTAATGGATAAGATGGAAGAGCAAGCCAGAGTCTATGGCGCAACTATAAAGACGGGAGAAGATGTGACCTCCATATCAAAGGCTGGCGATCACTTTGAAATCAAAACCAAAACTTCATCTCATTATGGCAAATCTGTTGTGTTGTCAACAGGATCGACCTATCGAAAACTGAATATCCCAGGAGAGAATGAATTAATAGGAAGTGGCGTTCATTTCTGTGCCACTTGTGATGGTGCTTTTTATAGAGACAAAGATATTATAGTCGTCGGCGGAGGCAACTCCGCTTTAGAGGAAGGTATTTTTCTTGCTGGATTTTGTAAAAGTGTCAAGATTGTGAATATCCTTCCCACTTTTTCTGCTTCGGAAACATATATTGAAAAACTTGAGAGCATAGACAACATAGCGACCTACATGAACAAGACGAGTCTTGAGTTCGTCTCAGATGAAGCAGATAGATTTAGCGGTATTAAAATTAAGGATAACGATACAGGAGAAGAAAGCATAGTAGACGCCGATGGCGCTTTTATATTTATTGGGCTTGTACCAAATACCAATTCTTTTAAAGGCATAGTGGATCTCAATGATAGAGGCTTTATCAAAACGTCTGGTTTGGCCAATACAAGTGCGGAAGGCATTTTTGCTGCTGGAGACTGCCGTGAAGGAGCTATCGCTCAAGTTGCCGCAGCTACAGGCGAAGGTGTACTGGCCAGCTATGGGATAAAAGAGTACTTAAGTAAATAAATTTCCTGAGGGAATTTGGTCGTCGCAGATGGAAATCTGACGCTAAATTCCCTCATCTTTTGTATGTGCCAAAGCTGAAGTTTAGTCTGTTGTCTTGTTTGGTCTTTGAATCTAACAACATTGACAACCGCTGGTCAGGCACCTTGACCAGCAGAGGTGCTTCAATATTAGAAGAAGATGTCTATCTCTGGCAGTGTAGATATACTGACGGATCTGGTGATAAATCGCAAAAAGGATCTGTGACGATGGTCAGAAGATAACAGATAAGAATAGAATAAAATATAGAGCCCAGCTGAGTAATCGGCTGGGCTTTTTCTTTATGTGGGGTCGGTGTAAGAAGAAAACAAAGTTGTGTCGAATGTAGAAAACCATATGGTTTTTAGGGATACTTTTCTATTAGAAGTTATCTCGTTTTATAGAAGAAGATTCCTCTACTACACTTCGCTCTGATCGGAATGAAAAAAGGGTTTATATTAAAGTTAAAGTAGAAAGTAAATTAATAAGTGACCAGACAACCTGAATGACACTTGACCGTTGTTTGTAAGCCGACGACAGATTATAATTAGAAAGACTGTACAAATCTTAGACTAATACCCATAGTATCGACATATTAAAAGTAAGCAATCAATCAAGATGATACTCAAAGCATCATCGCCGACACAAATCGTTCAGCACACTATAGGCATTTCAAACAACTAGCGTTTTTTGGAGCTTTTTTTTGGCAATGCAAAAAAGCGGGTGCAATCTTCAATAGAAGAAAAAAAT
The DNA here is from genome assembly GCA_937929835.1 of uncultured Saprospiraceae bacterium. Lineage (GTDB taxonomy): Bacteria > Bacteroidota > Bacteroidia > Chitinophagales > Saprospiraceae > RFSX01. The sequence continues at coordinate 19,049 of CALFUU010000156.1, forward strand.
CAATTTCTCTAACTAAAGTAAAATGGAAACGCCTACCAGTTTTAAGTTCATCCATAACGAGAACGAAGATTCCTCTACTACACTTCGCTCCGATCGGAATGAAAAAGGATTTATATGAGCTAACAAGAAGTTATAAGTACAATGACACTTTAGAGCCGCAACTCTAGTCTCCATCACCTTGCACAAAATCCAAAACGCAGAATTAGGATTTATAGGATGACAGGATGATAGGATTATTTTCAGGGATACTTTTCTATTAGAAGTTTTCTCGTT
>CALFUU010000157.1 GCA_937929835.1 uncultured Saprospiraceae bacterium
GATCCTGATCTTATCTGATCCTTCAGGACCATGATCCTCATAGAGTTCTTCTAGTATACCAGAAGTATGGAAGCCCCAACAGGGACCGCACCAGGTAGCGAATACATCAATTATTACAATTTTGCCTTCTAAAAGCCATTGTTGTACGTTGACCTCCTCATTAGTGATGACATCGACACCAATAATATCATCTGTAAACTGACTACCCGTAACTAACTGGGCATTTAATCCTATGCTTAGACAAAGGGAAGCAAGTACTATAATGATAGATTTCATTTTATTTATTTAAGCATTAGAAATTTAACTTATTGTTGTCTAGTATAAATAAAAATAGAAAAATAAATTGGCTCCAATACCTCTTGGCCCAATATAATTCTAATATTTAACCATAAATAAAAATATACTCAAGGTTAAAAATGGGTCTCCTTATCTCATCTATTCATCTAATAAATGAAGATGTAATGAACTACGCTCTCTATGACTATTACCCTCAGCAGCAGTAGAGGCCAACTTTTTAAAGACTAACAATTCCTTCCCGTAGAGCTTTATTTTTTCAGTAACGAAGGAGTTAGTCTAGGTAAGCATCATACTGTATTTGCATAAAAAGTGAAAAGCTTATACAGCATAATACACAATTTCTTATTGTAGACATCAACTAAGTATCCCGGACCCCACGATACGAGAACCTTTAGTCAGCGGCATAGTTTATACTAATATGAAGACAATTCTTATAGCAGGTGGCTCTGGCCTTATAGGTTCACGACTGACTGCGTATCTCGACCCCAAGCAATACCAAATACATATCCTCTCCCGCTCTGCTAAAACGGACAAGGCCAATATCAAATACTTTGTCTGGGATACGGATAAAAAAGAAATAGATCTTGCCGCCTTTGCGGGTGTAGATGCCGTCATTAGTCTCGCAGGCGCAGGGATAGCAGACAAGCGCTGGACCCCAGCCCGCAAGAAGATACTCCTCGAGAGCAGAACGGAAAGTATCGCCACCCTCAGCAAAGGCATCGATCAACTTGATCAGAAACCCGCCCTACTCATAGGCGCCTCTGCTGTAGGGTACTATGGCAATCAAGGAGATAAGAAGCTGACGGAATCTGATCCAGCAGGCACAGGTTTTCTTGCCGACATCACTACACAATGGGAAGCTGCGAGTCTAGAACTAGCCAGAAAATTTTCTAGACATACACTCATGAGAATCGGTATCGTCCTCTCCAAAAATGGAGGAGCACTCAAAGAAATACTGAAGCCTGCCGCTCTGGGGTCTTATGGCTACTTCGGAGATGGTTCCGCTTATTATGCGTGGATCCATATCGATGATATCTGCAACATCATCAGGACACATATAGAGGATGAGCATTACTCAGGCATCTACAATGCTAGTGCACCTGTACCACTCACGATAAAAGAATTGGTCACTGCTCTCAAGAAGGCAAAGGGTGGCTTTGGGTTGGTGATGCCAGTCCCAGTTTTTGCGCTGAAGATTGCACTCGGAGAGATGACCCAGATGCTGACCGATAGTATGCGGGCTGTACCCCATCGCTTGTCTAGTGAGGGCTTCCAGTTTGAGTATCCAGAACCTGTCCCGGCACTCAAGCATATACTGGAAGAGGGGGTGTGATCAGGTTCTAAATAAATTAGAGCTGTCTACCTCTAGGATTAAATAGGTCCTCCAGTCTTTAGGCTTCATTTATGACAGGAGCTATTACTCCTCGAAGACCTCGATGTTTTTATTGGCCATAATCAAGTCGGTAAACTTGCCCTTGAAGCGGGTAGCCTTGACCAAGTGGTTGTCTATCCAGTGGTAGTTGCCCCCACGCGGCTTACCCATAAGCATTCCATGATATTTGAAGCCGTGCTCTGCCAGCCACTTTTCAGTCACTGCTCTATGGTCTTCAGTACGAGAGGTAAAGAACGTGATGATGTGGCCTTGATCATACCACTTGTTAAGCGTCTCTAGTGCATCGGGATAGAGCTGTGCTGTTGCCATCCTTTCTGGCTCCTCATTAGGAATGTCATCACAGATGGTACCATCTATGTCTATCAGAAAGTTTTTGACTTCTTCTGGCAATACGGGGCTGAGAAGGTTTCCGTCCTTGTCCTTTAGTGTATTTAGTTCACTACTCATAATAAGCGCTAATTGAATTTATATCTTTAGAAAGTCATGTATTCTTGGGGATTTATAGCGTTGCCCTGATGCCATAACTCAAAGTGTACATGAGGACCACTGCTGTGTTTTCCTGTGTTGCCTATAATAGCGAGCGCCTCTCCGGCCTTTACCTTTTCTCCAACTTTTTTGAGCACAGAAGAGTTGTGCTTAAATATGGATACAAGATCATTGCTATGCTGGATGCTGATCGTATTGCCATTTTGCTCAGACCAATCTACTGAGACGACGACTCCATCCAAGATATTCTTGATGGGGGTATTCTCTTCTGCGACGACATCAATACCGAAGTGCTTTTTTGATAAGTCAAATTGTGCACTGATTTCGCCTTTGAGTGGACTGTGAAAATAATAGTGCTCTAGAGGTGTCAAGGTACTGGTAGGTGCTGCAATCTGTCCTTTCTCTACACCTGTGCTCTGGTCTATGGTGACTCCCGTGGGATTGAGGAAGTTCTTCATACCTTCGGTATAGACTCTTTGTGCTTCCATCTCCTGCTCTATCTCTTCTAGCTTGGTGGTCAGCTCCATATACGCCATGTTGTTATTGATATCCGCGTAGCCCGGTACAAGATATTTAAGTGGGGTAAACGAAATCAGCGCTGCCGTAATCAGACTCATCACAAGAAGGGTCAATAACAGCCCGATGAGCACTGAAAGTCCTGAGATCCGTGTGCTCTTGACTTCACCCAAAGTATCATCATCATAGACGACTACACGATACTTGTCTCGTAACTTCTCCCAAGTCGGCTTTTTCTCTATTGCTTGCGCCATTGTTAAGGTAGCTGGAGTCTATTATTCTGTTATGAATGAAGACATAAAGCTAAGTCTAATGACTCAATCAAGATATAGGGAAAGACCCTTTTTAAAACGATTCGTTGACTCAAGCTAAAGATTTATAGAAGAATTAGATTTATATTACAAATTTCTTTAACGTATAAATAATTGATTTACAACTACTTAAATCGCAAGCCTCTTGGTTAAATGGATATTTATCGGACGTCGGTAGCATATTTGCCATTTATTTGCACTCAGGAAGCAAGTATAGGCGCAAAAAGGGTCGCTAATGAGCCATTCTGATTGTATATATTAAGATACTAACAAGGCCTATAGATACGTTTGACTACGATACATTCATCGGTGTCGCAAGACCCCGCAATTAAAGAGATAGGGACAACAACCCACAGACAATAGGAAAATTGAAAGCGAGCAAGCACATAATATTAGCCCTAATTCCAGCAATGATGCTGCTATCGGGCTGTTCTACAACAAAGTCAAAGGACGAACAGGGTAAGTTCAAAAAGTTCTATCACAATACCACGTCTAAATACAATGGCTTCTTCAATGCCAAAGAGATCATGTCTCTGACTATGAATGAGATGGACGAGCTCCATCAAGACAATTACAACAAGATCTTACCTGTATACAACTATACGGAGCTTGAAAATCCAAAGTCCATAACACCAGAACTCGATAAAGCTATAGAAAAGGTCATAACTGTAGCGACAATACACGATCTCAGCAACTATGTGGATGATTGTTATGTACTGATGGGCCAAGCACAATATCTCAAGCAAGATTATGCCTCTGCAGAGGAAACGTTCCAATACTTCGAAGAACAATTTGATCCTAAAAATCCATACGGAAGAGAATACACCAAGGCTAAAACCAAAACAGCTAAAGAGAAAAAGAAAGAGCTAGAGGCCAAGAAAAAGGAAGCACAGAAAGAGAGAGAAGAAGAACAAAAACTAAAAGACGAAGAAAGAGAGAAACAGAAAAAAGCCAGAGAAGAAGAGTCCAAGAGAAGAAAAAATAGTAGCAAGAAGAGCAAAAAAGGCAAGAAGACAAGAGAAGATAGAGCTGCTAGAGATGCCGCCAAAGCTGCTGCCGAAAAAGCCAAGCCCAAAAAACTAACAAAAGAAGAAAAAGAAGCGGCAAAAGCGGCGGAGGCTGCCCAAAAGGAAAAGGAAGACTTCGAAAAAGAAAAAGCGAAACTGAGAGAAGCAGAAGAAGAGCTCAAAAGAAACGCTACGAGACCACAAGGTGAAGGTGGCATCTTTGAGAATAAAACAGCTTACTATCAAGGATTATACTGGCTAGCTAGAACCTATATCGAGAGAGATCGATTTACTGCTGCCAACTACCTACTGGATAGACTAGAAGGCACTAGTCCTCTGGAAGAAGAAGTTGCTAAAAAAATACCTGCGGCACGGGCGCACCTCTTTCTACGCTCAGGAGAAGAAGATGCTGCACTCGTCGCCCTACAATCGGCACTAGAAAAAGAAGACGACAAACAACTCAAAGCCCGCTACGCCTTTATCAGAGCGCAACTCTATGAGGCCAAAAACAATACAGCCCTCGCTTATGATGAATACAGGATAGCGAAAAAGTATAGCCCAGACTATGAGATGAAATTCAATGCTGAACTCAATGAATTAAAACTCTCTTACCGCACAGGTAACATAGGTCGAGACAAAGTCGATTCTAGACTCAATAAAATGCTCAAGGAGGAAAAGAACGAACCCTTTGCAGATCAGATATTCTTCACGATGGCACAAGTGAAACTAGATGCTGGAGAGATAGATGGGGCCATTACAGATTTTGAAAGCGCTATACAAGCAACAGGTGGCAACAAAAATGTCAAACAAGAAGCCTATTACAAACTAGCGGAACTGTTATTTCAAGAGGGCTACTACAGTGATGCTAAAAAGAATTATGACAATACACTCAAAAGTATGTCCATAGGTGATGAGCGCTACAAGAAAGTCCAGAGACTTGCTGAGAACCTCAAAGATATCGCCAACAATATCGACATCATAGAACTACAAGATAGTCTCATCGGCCTTAGCCTTAAGTCTGATGACGAACTCAATAAATTTGCTGAAGAGGAACTCACCAAGAGGGCTGAAGAAAACAAAAACAACCCTAAGGCTACAAAAAGAAATGTACTTAGACCTGGTGGCAATAATTTTGCCAGTGTAGGGAGAAGTAATTTCTTTGCCTACAATCCTATTGCCCAGAAACAAGGTCAGTTAGAATTCAAGAGAATATGGAAAGACCGTGTACTAGAAGATAACTGGAGAAGGTCTCTAAGAACGGATGCCAATACAGATTCTGGACAGAATGCAGAGGCAGAAAACGAGAAGGAGATCACCATTACACAGGACGAAATTGATGCCTTCCTTAGAGAAGTGCCTAGATCAGAAACACAAAAAAAGTCCGCAGACATCAAGATTCAGAACGCCTTATTTAACCTAGGTATACAATTCAGAGAGCGGCTAAGAAATCATGAAAAAGCTGTAGAAGTTCTAGAACGACTGATTGATGATTATCCCCAATTTGAAAAAAGAGATGAGGCCCTATTCTATCTCTACTTATCGCACGATGAACTAGGCAACAATACCGCCTCACAACTAGCACTTAATAAACTAAAATCAGAATATCCTAATTCTAAATTTACCAAGCTAGCTACAGACCCATCTTATGCCAGCACACTACGCAGTGGAGAAGATAGCATAGAACAATACTATGAGACGACCTACTCGTTGTTTGAAAATGGTGACTACGCTACCGTCCTAGAAAGGGTACAACAAAAGGCTAAGCTATTTGACCAAAAAGAAGATGAGTACGATGCAAAGTTTGATCTACTGCAAGCTATGAGCTACGGCAGTATAGAAGGCAAGCAACGCTACATTAAGGAATTACAGAGTCTCATCAAGAGACACAAAGGTACGCCAGAAGAAGTAAGAGCTAAAGAAATACTTAGATTTCTCAATGGAGACTCGACAGCTTTCAATGAAATCCTATATGAGGAAGGCGTTGATAAATTTACGAGAGACGACGACAAGTTGCACTATGTATTTGCTGTTGTGTACGGCCAGAGCAAAAATCTACAATCAATAAAGATTGCGGTCTCTGACTACAACAAAAAATATCACAGAACAGAAAAACTGAGCACAACCAACATTACGCTCAGCCCTACTGATGATTCGCAAATCATCCTTATAAGATCATTTGAGGACAAAGTGAAGGCTATGGAATACCTTAATGGCATCAAGAAGAACGAAGATAAGTTTCTCAACAAACCTGGCAGAGATCCGATAGGCTATGATCTCTTTGCGGCTACACAGAAAAACTATAGAGAACTGGTCAAGCAAAGAACCGTATCTGCATATCGAGAATTCTTTAAAGTCAATTACGAGAGATAATCTCGTCGAGGCCGTAGAGAGCTAATCTCTCAAACATTGTTTATACTGCACACAGTGAAAAACAAACCTTTGCGGTATAAAAGTACTGTCAGTACATTGCGATAGGTGCTATATATAGCTTGGTCAAATATTTTTTCTTTTCACTAAACGCCTTTGACAGATTCATACAAGCATTCGTCTTGATTACCTTGCTCATAGATAGACTTGTCTTCACCGACGACAACAATGGACGACTAGAAGCCCAACCATAATCCTAATAAAAAAACCCGACATCTTAATGATTAAGAATGTCGGGTTGATATTTTTAGCAGTATAGCGCTTTTACCTATTGGCCTTACGCTTACGACGCTGTATTTTTATTTCATCTTTTGGATTTCTTGTGTATTCCAATTTGGGTCGGACAAGACGCATTTCTTCTATCAGGTGGCCTGCTCCCGCGTACTTATCTATGACAAAAAGTATGTATCGTGCATCCACCATAATATTTCTACAGATAGAGGCATCATAGTTAAGATCACTCATCGTCCCTTCCCAAGCTCTATCAAAGTTGAGACCTATGAGATTACCATGCGCATCTATAGCGGGACTTCCTGAGTTACCCCCCGTCGTATGATTGGTCCCGATAAAACAGACGGGCATCTTTCCGTTTTCTCTATCGGCATAGTTACCATAGTCTTTGTTGTCGTAGAGCTCTAGCAGTTTCTCATCGACATCAAACTCATAATCGCCTGGCTTATATTTTTCCATAACACCGTCAAGATATGTGACAGGGCTATACGTCACTGCATCTGATGGATTATAACTCTTTACCTGTCCATAGGTCACCCTCATTGTACTGTTGGCATCAGGATAGAAGCGCTTCTCAGGGAAGGTTGTCATCAACGCGTTCATGTATATCCTCTGTAAGGAATCTATCTTAAAATTGTAATTATCATAAGGCTCTAAGACCTTAGTATCGTAAGTGTTTTTCCACTCGGCACCGAAGGCATAAGCGGGATCAGCTTGGAGTCGAGCCACCACTTCCTCTGCATCACCTTCTAACATTTCAAATACCTTGTCCTTATCCACAAAGGCCGTCTCTGAGTAAAGTTTCATAGCGATGATGCCATAATTTTTTTCTGCAGCTGGGCTCAGATCTTGTATCATCTCTGGTGTATACTTGGCCTCTACGTTGCGTGCATACATCTCACTGAGCGCGGCAAATACCTCTTGGTCAATAGCTGGGTCATAATTTTTATAGAATCCCTCTAAGAAGCCCATCACACGACCTTTGAAGTTATCAAAAGCCTCCGCACCTCTGGTCTCATAGAGTTCTGTCATCCTCTGCGCTAGACCTACTACCCGCATCAGCTCTACTATTCTACCCCCCGTGATCTCGCCATAATAATCTCGTACGTAGGCATAGGGTGCTCGCTGCGCATATAGAGCATCAAATTCTCCAAGGATGTTTCTCGCAGGGTTATCTTTGGTTTGCATAGAGACAAATTCTTTCTCAAATTTCTGTTTCTTAGAAATAGCCCCAGTCTTCTTGAGACCAGTAGTCTCCCCTATCCACTTTTTCCAATAGTTGGCTACACTCGCAAACTTAGAAGCATACTTGATACGTGTCTCCTCATCGCTACGCATATACTTATCGATGATATTGAGTGCTTTTTCTCTTATAGCAATTTTATTAGGGTCACTGACTTCTATTATTTCTTCTACGGCCACTGCTGGAAGATACTGTTGAGTTCTTCCTGGAAACCCAAATACTAAAGTGAAATCACCTTCTGCTACACCATCTGTAGAGATGGGTAAGAAATGCTTAGGCTCATAAGGTATGTTCTCTTCGCTAGGGTCTGCTGGCAGATTATCAGGACCAGCGTAGATTCTAAACAAAGAAAAATCTCCAGTATGCCTAGGCCATACCCAATTATCGGTATCTGCTCCAAACTTGCCTATACTCTCTGGCGGCGCTCCGACTAGTCTGACATCTCGATAGGTCGTCGTCAAAAAAGCAAAGTATTGGTTGCCATTAAAGAAAGGTCTTACCTCAATAGCTTGATGGCTCGCCACCACGAGACTATTTCTAATTGATTCTATGTTGAGCTTAATGGTCGCTTCTCTTTCCTCTACACCCATCTTATCTGTGACACCTTCAAGTGCTTGTGCAGTCACATCCACTATCTCATTAATCATTGTTGCCGTCAGTCCAGGATTCATCAATTCATCAGCCTTGGACTGGGCCCAGAATCCGTTCTTGAGATAGTTGTTATCAAGAGAGCTATGGGATTGGATCTGTCCATAGCCACAATGATGATTGGTTAATAACAATCCACTGCCACTTATCAACTCAGAGGTACAAAATCCGCCAAAATGTACAATAGCGTCCTTGAGCGAGCCCTTATTGACACTGTAGATGTCCTCTGCCGTAATTTTCATTCCGAGCTCTTGCATCTCTGCCTCGTTGAGGCTCTTTAAAAAGAGAGGTAACCACATCCCCTCGCCTGCCTTTGCTGCCTGTAAAGTCAGTAATATGGATAGCGTAATTAATATATGTTTCATTTCAAATTTAGATTTAACTATAATAATAATGAAATAAGCCTTTATCTCTATGCTCTAGTCAATATTGCTAACCGCACTTGACCAAAATCCAAGTCCATATTGATGATTTTAATCACTCTTTAACGGTAATACATCAATAGCTTTTGGAGTCCAGAGTAAAAATCAGCATTTTGAGATGTGGACCTATCCATCTTGACATATGAATCTGACTTTACAGCTTGGTCAATAAGCCATGTCTTGCCTATGGTTATCTTTAGTGTACTCGCAGTGCTGATCTGTGGGTATGCCAGAAAGCATCTCAAAAGACAACAACAAAAAAGGATATTGCTCACAGCCACTATCATCCCAATGGCAGCAGTCGTGTCCTTAATTGTCATCAAGTTAGCGCTAGGGACCTTTAATATCCAAGAAGATCTTCCTATACACATTTGTCGGATTGTAGCAGTGATGGCGCCTTGGGTCTATCTGAGAGAGAAGCCATTGTGGACAGGCATCTGCTACTTCTGGGTACTTGTCGGCACAGTCAACGCTACACTGACGCCAGATCTCTATAGTGACTTCCCACACTGGGAATACTTTAATTACTTTGGCCTACATCTAGGTTTGATATTTCTACCCATTTACTATGTAGTTGTGCTTGGCCACCGTATAAACCTGAAAGATCTCCGGAATGCCATTATCGCCTCCAACATATTTGTGATTCTTTCTCTGATCATCAATAAGGTCTTAGGGTCTAATTATATGTTCACCATGCGCAAGCCAGAAGCCAGTACAATTCTGGACTATCTGGGGCCTTGGCCTATCTATCTTCTGAGTGTAGAGGTGCTTGGTATTGCATTGTTCTTTGTAGTCTACCTACCTTTTCTGATCCCTCCATTGAAAAATCAAACTGCAAAGAGTATAAAATAAGCTACTTAGGACAACAATAGTCTTTCTCGAAATAAGCCTATAAAATTCCTATTAATACTAACAAATATTGATAGTCCGCATTCTCATATACTTCATTGCCATATTTGCAAATAGTGCATTCAAAGGATTATAGGGAAGAATCTACAACTAAACAGGAAAGATGATCGTCCAGAATCCTTTATTCTAAGTGTATCTTTAGGTTTTGATTATATTGCTGAGAGATAGATGCCAAGTAGTATCATATTCAGAATCGTGGATTGTATTGATGCTGTAGGCTTTATAATGATAACAAATTTCTAATTTTCACTTTATGAAGAAGTTGCTAACATCATTTTTTTTGATTTTAGTTGGGCTTACGCAGAGTATATCTCAAAACCTAAATACGCAAAACGAAGAAACTAGCATTACATTCAAAATAAAAAACTTTGGGCTCTATGTTGATGGCTCGTTTTCAGAATTTAAGGTGAACGCCAATTTCGACAAGACAAATATTTCTAACAGCTACTTTTCAGGGACTGCAGTTGTCGGATCTATTGATACTGGAAATAAGACTAGGGATAAACATTTGCAAAAATTGGAATACTTTAACACCACAGAGTTTCCTGCTATAGCCATAAGTTCTAATTCGATTCAGAAAAAAGATGATGGTGGCTATGCATTTATTGGCGAGTTGTCCATGAAAGGCAAAACACAAAAATTAAGCTTCCCTTTTACTATTGAAGAAAATAGCGAAGGGATAATTGCTAGAGGTACCTTCTCCATAAATCGACTTGATTTCAAGATAGGTGATTCAAGTTTTGTACTCAATAAAAAAGTACAAGTTGCGCTAACTTATGTAGGCTACTTCAACTAATATGTACGACGTTGCCATAATAGGTGGAGGCTTAGCAGGATTGACAAATGCAGTTCATTTGTCTAAGGAAGGACTGAAGGTAATCTTGATCGAAAAGAACAGCTATCCTACCCACAAGGTTTGCGGCGAATACATCTCAAACGAAGTCTTAGAGTACTTAGACTATTTAGAAACCAATCCATTTCTGATTGGGGCAGTTCCTATAGATAAATTTTTATTGAGTACTCAAAAAGGAAAGACAACAAAAGCCAATTTACCACTTGGCGGATTTGGGCTTAGTCGCTACGCCTTAGACAACTTACTTTTTAAGAAAGCACTAGCCAATGGATGCGTCATCAAGAAAGCGACAGTAGAGACTATTGAATTTCAAAATAATTATTTTAGAACTACGACACGTGATGGAAGTGCATACCTAGCCACCTTTGTTATCGGGGCTTATGGCAAACGGTCAAGACTAGACCACAAGCTAGACAGAGACTTTATCAAAACAACTTCACCCTATCTAGCCGTCAAATGTCATTACTTTGGAGACTTTCCAGAAGACTTAGTGGCTCTACATAACTTTGAAGGAGGTTATTGTGGTGTTTCAAAAGTAGAAAATGAGATACTTAATGTCTGCTATCTCGCCGACGCCAACTCATTTAAGACCTATAGAAATACTAAGACTTTTCAAGAACAAGTCCTTTGTAAAAATCCACATCTAAAAGAGTTGTTCTCAAGAATTAAACCCATATTCGAACAACCCCTTACCATAAGCCAAATCTCTTTCTCGCAAAAAGCAACAGTTACAGATCACATTCTAATGAGTGGAGATGCCGCCGGAATGGTTCATCCCCTATGTGGCAATGGAATGGGTATGGCCATACAAAGTGCTCAACTACTATCCAATCTGCTTCTAGAATACACCAGTAATAAAAAGCAAAATCGTACGTGGCTAGAATCTAATTATACTAAGGAATGGAATAAAGTGTTCCAAAAAAGATTGCTGGCCGGTCGGATAATAAATCGTTTCTTCTCTAATCATAATATGCTAGATAAAGGGCTAGGATTACTGCGGTTATTTCCATTTGCTCTACCTTACATTATCAAACAAACTCACGGCACAAGCATATAGTCTATGTTTCTAAACTTAAAAGAAAGAAGTGATAAAGAAGAGATTATGGATGATTTCCATATGGAAGGCCCACTACTTGAGTCTACCCTAGATAAGATAGCCTCGATTAACAAATGGCTTGGAGGAAATCGTATTACGGTCAGTGGATTAACTGAACTATGGAAACATACCAACAAGGATGTTGCAATAATCATAGCGGATTTGGGCTGTGGCAACGGAGATATGTTGCGAGTGGTTGCAGATCTTGCAAGAAAAGAAAAGCGAAAAGTAAAACTAATAGGCATTGATGCTAACAAATTCACCATCCAATATGCCAGAAAACTATCTACTTCATATCCAGAAATAAGTTACATCAATGGAATTGTGCCCTCTGCTGCTTTTAAGGAACTGAATTATGACATTGTGCTATCGACACTATTCTTTCATCACTTCGCTAATAGGGAATTAAAAGAAAGCCTTACAGAGATTACATCTAAAGCCTCCCTCGGAATTGTTGTCAATGACCTGCATAGAAGCCAGTTAGCGATTTTTCTATTTAGAGTGGTGACTCTATTTATACCTAATCAGATGGTCAAAGAGGATGGAATAACTTCCATACAGCGTGGATTTAGAAAAAATGAAATTCAAAATTTTGCAAAGGAATTAAAACTAACAAATAGTCAAGTCTATTGGAAGTGGGCCTTCCGCTATCAATGGATTATAAGAACAAACAATTGATTCGCAATATAAAAATATGGTAAAAATAAAAGCGGTTGCTACCCAACTGCCTCCCTTTTCTCGGACTACTAAAGAGATAATTCCCTATGTAAAAGAGTGGATGCGTGGACAAGATGAGCGATTGCAAAGAAAAGCCGTGAAGATTATGGGCAATGCTGGAATCGACAAACGATACTCCATAGTAGATGCCAATGAAATGTTTCTAGCTAGAAGCTTCGAGGAGAAAAACAAATTATACATTAAGGGGACGCTACCCCTCGCCGAAGGTGCTTTGCGGAAAGCCCTAGAAAAAGCCAATTGGTCGGCTAAGGAATTGGACTACATCATTACGGTTAGTTGTACTGGTTTTATGATTCCTTCTATAGACGCCTATCTTATCAACAGTGTTGGTCTACGTCAAGATGTAGTCCGTCTGCCAGTAACAAAAATGGGCTGTGCCGCAGGCGTTTCTGGCGTACTCTATGCTAAGAATTTCCTAAAGGCCAATCCTGGCAAGCGGGCAGCAGTGATAGCGATAGAGTCCCCTATGTCTACTTTTCAGCGTGAGGATTTTTCTATGGTCAACATCGTAAGTTCAGCTATCTTTGGAGATGGTGCTGCTTGTGTCTTACTGTCATCAGCAGAAGACGAAGAAGGCCCATCTATCCTTAACGAAGGTATGTACCACTTCTTTGACGCAACACATATGATGGGCTTTGAACTGAAAAATTCTGGTCTACATATGGTCTTAGACCCTAGCGTCCCAGAGACCATTGCTGAGCATTTTCCTAGAATTATATACCCCTTTCTAGAAAAATCTAATACCACTATAGAAAATATAAATCATCTGGTCTTCCATCCTGGCGGAAAGAAAATCGTCCACACTATCGAGAGCATCTTCGGCGCACTAGGTAAAAATATCGATGACACCAAAGAAGTCCTACGTCGTTATGGCAATATGTCTAGCGCCACTATTCTATATGTCTTAGAACGCTTTATGGATAAAGATATAGCAAAAGGAGAGCAGGGGCTTATGCTCAGCTTTGGACCTGGCTTCTCTGCCCAAAAAATATTATTAGAATGGTGATAACTTTAATCAGATGACAAGCGAATTTAAAAACAAAAACTATTGGGCACTGATCCTCGGTGGATCTTCCGGACTAGGCCTTGCGACAGCAAAGAGACTCGCAGAACTAGGGCTCAATATCTGCATCGTTCATAGAGACAGAAAATCTATTCTACCCAATATTGCATTAGAGTTTGACAAAATAAAAGCCTGCGGTGTTGATTTTTGTGCTCTTAATCTAAATGCACTTAAACAGGAAAAAAGAGTAGAAATAATAGAAACGCTAAAAAATAAACTGGGCACCGAAGGAAAATTAAAAGTCTTAATCCACAGTATCGCAAAAGGCAATCTAAAACCTATGGTTGCAGCAGACGGACCTACTTTAAGAACTGACGACTTGCAACTCACCATAGATGCAATGGCCATTTCTCTATACAGTTGGGTTCAAGATGTTTTTAAAGAACAACTGTTTGCAGACGATGCTCGCGTCATCAGTTTTACAAGTGAAGGGAGCCATAAAGCCTGGGAAAATTACGCAGCTGTTTCTGCCGCCAAAGCTGCCCTCGAAGCTATAACAAGAAGTATTGCACTAGAATTTTCGCCTCACGGTATACGTGCTAATTGTATCCAGGCAGGCGTTACAGACACAGCCTCCCTCAGAATGATTCCCAATAGTGATTCACTCAAGAGACACAGCTTAGCTAGGAATCCTTCTGGCAGACTAACCAGCCCAGAAGATGTCGCCAAGGTCGTCGGTTTGCTCTGCTCCCAAGAGGCCTACTGGATTAATGGAGCAGTTATTCCCGTAGACGGCGGAGAGCATATCAGATAATAGGCAATTGCCCCAATAGGCACCATATGATCAAGGACAAAATTATTTCTTTACTGCCCTACGCCGAGCCATTTTTGTTTGTGGATGACTTAGAGCACATAGACGACGATGGCTGCATAGGCTCTTACACTTATCCAAAAGACTCTTTTTTCTATGCAGGTCATTTTATTGGCAATCCGATTACGCCTGGTGTTATCCTGACAGAGACTATGGCACAAATTGGATTGGTTTGTCTAGGCATCTACTTGATGAGAGAAAAAATTAATGAGACTACACAGTTGCCAGAAATGGCTATGGTTTCTACAGACATCAATTATTTTCTACCAGTGCTCCCTGATGAAAAAGTAACTGTCACATCTCGAAAAGTATATTTCCGTTTTGGAAAATTAAAGTGTGCAGTAGAATTAAGAAACAGCCAGAAGGCTCTAGTCTGCAAGGGCACTATCTCTGGAATGATTTCCTCCAAACCGCTGTCACAATTACAAAATCGCTAGAACAATTAAATATGAGTAAAAGAGTCGTTGTAACTGGACTAGGCGTGGTGGCACCCAATGGCGTAGGGGTAATCAATTTTGAAAAAGCAATAAAAGCAGGAACTTCAGGTATAGAATATTTCGAGTCTCTCAAGGAAATGCAATTTTCCTGCTGCATCGGTGGCGTCCCTGAGGTATCAGAAGAATTGAAACTAAAATATTTAACCCCCTTACAACTGAGAAATTTTAACAGCCCAGGCATTTTATATGCTTGTATGGCAGGCATTGATGCGTGGTACGATGCGGGATTTTCATATGCAGAAGACGAAGCCCACTGGGAGAGTGGTTGCATCTTCGGCACAGGCATATCTGGCGTGGAAAAAATGCGAGAAGCCACATATAAGTTGGATAGTGGAAAAGTCAAAAGACTTGGAAGCAATTCCGTTGCACAAACTATGTCGAGTGGCGTCAGTGCCTACCTCAGCGGGATTATAGGTTTAGGAAATCAAGTCACAACCAACTCTTCCGCATGTGCAACTGGCACAGAAGCCATCCTCTTAGCGTACGAACGTCTAAAAGCTGGCAAAGCAGAGAGAATGATTGCAGGCAGCAGTAGTGAACAAGGGCCTTATATATGGGGTGGCTTCGATGCTATGCGGGTAATGACGTACAAGCATAATGCTTCGCCTACCACAGGTTCTCGTCCGATGAGTGAAAGTGCTTCGGGCTTTGTACCTGGGAGCGGAGCTGGCGCAGTAGTCCTAGAGACCTTAGAGAGTGCACAAGCACGAAATGCAACCATATATGCAGAGGTTATGGGTGGAGCTGTGAACTCAGGTGGCCAGCGCAGCGGAGGCACGATGACAGCACCCAATAGTACAGCAGTGCAGCACTGCATTAAATCCGCTATACAAGATGCAAAAATAAGCCCTCAGGACATTGATCTAATCAACGGACATCTTACCGCTACAGTAAAGGACCCTGTTGAAATTCAGAATTGGGTTGCGGCACTGGGTAGAGAAGGAAATCAATTTCCTTACATTCATTCCTTAAAATCTATGGTAGGTCATTGCCTGAGTGCTTCTGGAGCGATCGAGAGTGTAGCGGCTATCTTAGGGCTAAAGGGAGACTTTATATTTCCTAATACTAATTGTGAGGACATACATCCAGAAATTTCCTCTATTATTGATAAACGTAAAATACCTACAACAGTTATATATACCGAAGAAATCAATGTAATCGCGAAAGCAAGCTTTGGATTTGGAGATGTAAATGCTTGCATAATTTTTAAAAAATATAAGAATGGATAAAAAAGAGCTTATTGAAGCACTCAAAGAAGTTGCACAACCCTACATACAAGATGAAGAAGCATTTCGACATATGACAGAGGAAACAAACTTCATTGATGACTTGAAAATTAACTCCGCCAATCTAGTTGACATCATTCTAGACGTGGAAGATAAGTTTGACATTGTCATTGAAGATAACGAGATGGAAGATATGCTGACGGTTAAGAGCACTATGGCTATCATCAGTAGAAAACTACAAGAAAAATGATTGGTAACGATATTGTTGATCTACAAGTCGCCCAAAAGGAAAGCAATTGGAATCGTCCCCGATTTCTACAAAAAGTATTTACCACTGAGGAGAGAGAATACATAGACACAGCACCTGATAAAGATAAGGCAGTCTGGTTACTCTGGAGCAAAAAAGAAAGTGCCTACAAAATAATAGTGCGCCATCTACAAAAACGTTTTTTTGCGCCCAAGGAACTAATAAACACGATTGACACCACAGATAGTCAAGATTATCAATCAAAGCACTTGGGGCTGGTAACCTTCGGAAAATTTCTAATCCATACACGTAGCACGATAACAAATAGTTATATTCACACTGTTGCACAAGAGCACAGCGACTTTACGAATTTGAATGTCGATTGTTTTTCCATTGACAAAAACGAATACCCAGCACAACACCAAACTACACATCATCGAGTTATACAGCACTATAGTATAATGACTCAATCCTCGGCAAATTTCAGGATTAAAAAAAGTGCGCTGAAGGTTCCCTCTTTGTATGCAGGCGATACGAAGCTAAAGGTTCAAATTTCTACTTCCCACCATGGCAATTATGGAGGTTTTGCCTTAGAATCAACATCCCTTAAATGATCTTCCAGAGAATTATACAATTTGTCCTAGATCATAGACCTAGCTTCATAGCTCTACTTATCATTACTACGTTAGCAGGCTTGGGGCAAACGGCTAGACTATTAAAAGTAGACAATTCTCTATCCATCTGGTTTCTTGAAGACAATTCTGCTTATCAAGAATATTTAAATTTTCAAAAAGAACAAGGCTCAGATGAAGTAGTCATCGTAATGATCCCATCTACAGATGTCCTTTCTGGGGATCATATCACTAAGCTCAGAGAACTACACAAGAACACCGACAGCTTACCCTATGTCAAGACTACATTCAGTCTTGCTAATGCCCAGTACCCTATCTATTCTAATAGAAAAATTTACTATAGAAATATATATCAAGACGATAAGCCTCGCGACAACATTAACAACCTATTGTCCGCGCTACCCGCCATAAGTCGGCAGTTAATTACAGAAGCAAGAGACTACTCCTTCTTTTACCTACAGTTGGTGCCGGCTAATCTCATAAAAGACAATAGAAGCCAAATTATAAAAGAGGTTAGGTCTATTGTGGAGAGCACTCTAGATCAAAGTCATATTTCTGGGGCACCCGTTCTCGGCGAAGCTTTTAACGAAACCATTTACGAGGAAAGCAACTTCTTTGCGATAGCTTCCGTATCCATTATTCTGTGTTTATTATTATTTCTATTGCCACATTGGCACTATGTGCCAATAGCGCTTGTGTCCATTATTGTACCTATAGGCATTACGTTTGGACTAATGACTACAATGGGATATTCCTTGAATTTGATTTCGATGCTTATCCCTACTATTCTTATGATCTATAGTGTTAGTGACTTGATACACATCACCAACATCTTTCACAACTATCGCAAGTCAAATCCTCAACAAAGCAGAGCTAAACAAATAAAAAAAGCTTTCCAAGAAAGTCTTAGACCTTGTTTCTACACGACCTTGACCACCATTATTGGCTACTTAGCCTTGACCCTATCGCCACTACCTGCATTCAAAGGAATGGGGATATTTACTACCGTTGGATTAGCGCTGGCTTTTTGCTTGGTTTATATTATTGCAGCCATTTGCTTTAGCTATCTAGGAGAGCAATCGATGCAAGCCAAGGTCAAAAAAATTAATATTCAAGCCCTTACGCAAAAGATAAATCACTGGACAAGTAACTACAGAAAAATAATTATAGGATTCAGTCTCCTCATTTTTGTTCTAGGCACCATTAGCCTACTGAAGATAGAAGTCAGTACAAATTCTTTAGACCTACTAGGGGAAGGAAAGGTTAGGCGTGACCTGGAATTGATAGAAGACAAACTAGGTGGTAGCATCAGATTACAGCTCAATATCTATAATGACAAATCGACATCACTACTTACAAAGAGTAACTTAGAGAAGTTAAGGATTTTTCAAGAAAAACTAGACAATAATAAAAATATTATTCATCCAGTCTCTATTGTTGATTTTCAGAAATTCTTAGAAAGTCGTAGCTCGAGTTTATCAATATTCGGCAGACCCAATTTTGAAAAAATCTTAAAGAACAACAATGCCGCCTCTAATAAATTTTTCTCTTTCTTTGATAAAGATCTGTCCTACCTAGCCATCAATATCAATATCAAGGAGCTACCTACCAAAGACCTAAGGCCACTACTTTCCGACATAAAAAAAGATTTCAAATCAGTATTTCCAGAAGAAGAATATGGACTCAAGATTCAAGGATTCTCTGAAATATTTGCCCAACTCAATACCTATATTCTACAGACACAACTTCGTTCGTTTGGTGCTGCCTTTCTCATTTCTTTCTGCATCCTATTTTACTTTATAGGTCAAATAAAGTTGAGTCTCCTGGCGCTCATTCCAAATCTCTTGCCTTTATTTTCAGCTTTCGTCGTGATGTATCTCTTCGAAATTCATCTAGAAGCAGCCAATGCGATGCTCGCCCCCATTATGCTAGGTGTAGCTATGGACGACACCATTCATTTGTTGAATAAATTCAAGCTATACCGCAACGCTGGTCTATCAACGTCTGAGAGTATTGATAAGGCCGTTACTTTTACTAGTGGTGCACTTTTTTCGACTACGATCTCTTTAGTTTGTGGCTTTATGATTGTTGGGATGAGTGGAGTGAACTCCGTCAGCACCTTTGGACTATTATGCGCTTTCACCATATTGGTTGCACTGTTATCAGACATATGCTTTTTGCCAGCCTTATTTAAGAGTCAGAAATAGTTGCCGGCAGTTCCTTAAGTATACTTTTAAAAAATTCTCTGCACTACCCTACAAAAAAATATGCCCTTCCCGCGACGGCTTTTTACAAGCCCAATTTTTCATAAATAAAAGTATCCGCATCATCGACTCGACCTGTACCAAACATCAGATCCTCTGAGAAGGTCTCCATACCCATTCTATTGTTCCAGACGTCTTCGTTTGTTTCGAGATAAAACCCTGTAAACCCATTGACCGCCCATCTCGTCAATGTCCATCCGCTCGTATCGAGGACTCCAGAACTCAGGTCTTCTAATACTATCTGATCTGAAGTAATTGTCAATCTAAGACAAGACTCTCCCGGCTCCAGATTATTTGTCCAACCTGGGACGACCCCGATAAGTCCCCACTCCCCTATCAAGTTTTCGACTATGGTTAGAGAATCCGTTAGTGCATCTTCTCGTACTTCCAGCATTAAGGCGTCGGCCTCTTCCCAAGTTTGTAACTTGTCGCAGTCTAGGGTATTGGATTCAACTGACTCACCGCAAGCATAGCTAGTAAGGATAACAATTAAGACGATATATAGCTTTAGATAATACATAGTTTTTACGGCTGTTGTTCTTGTTAACGCCTCTTGGTTATTTATATTACAACTCCAAGTGTAAAATAAGAATTGTCCTCATAACAGTCTCGCTATATGTGCGGAAGATCATCCCTCTCCAAGACAGAAAAAGAACTAGAAGAGCGCTTTGGTGCGACCTTCTACTCTGATGACCTTGTCAATTATAATCCACTGCCCAACTATAATGTGGCACCCTCCCACTCGATGCCCGTCATCACCAACGAAGACCTGCATCACTTCCGGGCGCTGAGGTGGGGCCTCATCCCCTCTTGGGCCAAAGATGCCAAGATCGGATACAAGATGATCAATGCACGAATAGAAACCTTGTTCGAAAAATCCAGCTTTAAGCAAGCGGTGGCCAAGCGACGCTGCCTTGTGCCGGCCGACGGATTTTATGAGTGGAAAAAGACGGCTAGTGGCAAGCAACCCTATCGCATCCAGACCACAGACCAAGAAATCTTCTCGATGGCAGGGCTCTGGGAGCGCTGGAAGGATCCTGCAGATGGGCAGATGGTGCTGTCCTTTACAGTAATAACGCAAGGACCTAACGAACTGATGGAAGACATCCACGACAGGATGCCCGCGATCCTCACACCTGAACAAGAGGCCTTGTGGTTAGCTGACGACCTCTCACCAAAGGAGCTGGTCGATATGATAGAGCCCTACTCAGCCGATAAGATGAAAGCCTATCCTGTCTCATCAAGAGTCGGCAATGTAAAAAACAATGATGCTAGCTTATTGGATGAAGAGGCTCTAGGACCACCACCTGATTTATTCAATTCTTGAAAAAAAGAGTTTCTAGTCACGATAGTTTGTCGGCTAGCAAGCTATTCTACCAATTTTAAGGGCTCAACAACAGTCAACCCCTCTTCTTTTTTGTCTTAGTAATACAGAATATTAAGTTATGATTATACTCGCCATTACTTGTGCTGCCATCGCTTTTGGATGGCTCAAAAAAGAAAAGACACCTAAGTCAGATTCTGTACGCATCCAAACATTTAAGATACACTAAGTATCCTATGTCGGTATATTCAACTAAATTAACTCGGATAATTCGGCAATTATAGAATATATTTGAGCTATAATCCTGTATTATGCTCAATAAGAATCTAAAATACCTCCGACAAAAAAATAAGATCTCTCAGCAAATGCTCTCTGAGGCTATGGAGATACCCCGCAGTACACTCGGCGACTATGAGCGGGGCAAGACCGAACCCAGCATTTCTATGCTTATAAGATTACGTTACTCCTAACAACTGTAAGTATGAACCAAATTTTGATTTTGGACCCGACGCATTCAATCAATATCAACTCGGGATACTTCAACTCCAGGCGAAATAGGAACAAGAATGATAGTTGAACAATTTAGAAGTGGAGGTGTTTTCGGCCAAACTAGATGGAGAGATACATGCCCTCCAAATGGAGGTTTATCAAATCTCGATGGTGAATATACAGACGAAACGCCGGATTGCCCTACATTCACTGTATCTGAAGAAAGTCTAAGAGATGGATGTCCCGATGAGAATATGCAAATCAATTTTGATCATAGTGGGGCGAGACTAAAAAAGAACTCAGAAATATGGGGAAAATGGAAGATAGGCGTACCAGGAGATGTGATTCTTACTTACAGCGGTCCTGACGGAGATGGTAGACTTGTTATAAAAACTTAATACAAAAATTACAAAAGGCGGAGAATTAATATGGCTCTTAGCCAAATTTAGTGGGTTTCAGGTTTAATCCACCTAAATGAAAATAAATCATGGTTATGAAATTTGTGATGTTCCTATATCCTCTTGCTAGTCTTTTTATCTCTTGGATTTTCAGGTTAACTCTTTCAG
>CALFUU010000158.1 GCA_937929835.1 uncultured Saprospiraceae bacterium
ACAGCCGGAAAGTTTCTTTGCTCTTCATATTTTTTAATGAGACCTTGCGAGACCGTTTTGTCCGGGATAGGAATTTGAGTTGAGGCAAACCCCATTTTTCGAAGTGGTATTAATGCTTCTTTATCACATTGATTTATGGAATCTAGGTATTTTTTATTTGGATAGGATTTAAAGAAGTAGGATAATCCGCGTGTGCTTTTTGTTTCCAGCTTCTCTAGCCATCTTCTTTTGTAAGGTGTGAATACTGTATAAGGCAAGCCATCTTTTTTTAAGACTTCATTGTGTTCGAAGATGACGTGATCTTTATAGGTTTTAAATTCAACTGATTTCTTTTTGCAGATCTCTTCTACTTTGGCATCTCGCTCTTTGGCATAAATTTCATAATCTCTATTGGTGTATATTTTTTCTGGTGTATATTTTTTAATGAGCTGTGGGATGATTTTCTCAGGGTATCCGTAATGCACTTGTAGGTCGCCGCCCGACGCAGCATAGAGTTCCTTAAGCAATTGGACCTGCGTATGAATAAACTCCACCCGCGCATCCTTTTTGTCTTCTAGCTTGTCTAGAATATGCTTGTCAAAAATAAATACTGGTTGCACTTTGTCGCTCTCTCGAAGAGCATAATAGAGCCCTGCATTATCGTCAATTCTCAGATCCCTTCTGTGCCAAAATATATTCATACTACTGTCTTTAATGAAGTCTAAATGGTTGATTTCTGCTTTTGTTTAGCAGATGCGTTTATTCATTATATTATATTTGTTATCTATATAACAAATGCAACCTATGACAATTTTTAGATACGCTATATTAAGTATGCTGATAATCAGCTTATGGGCTTGTAAGTCAGATCCCAAGACAGAGACTCCTTCGTCCGCTTTAGTCCCGGCGACTATGACACTCAGCCAGTTGGAAGCCAATTATGCCAAGGAAGCCAACCCTACCAGTGGTAATGCCTTGATTGTCAGTATAGTCGATAAACTTAAGGATGCTTCTTTAAAAGATACTGAAAGGATAAACCTACTACAGAAAGGCTATGAGGTAGCTAAAGCGCAAGGTATAAATGCTCGTGCCTCTGGATTCTTATTCTCTATCCTCAAAGAGAGCAACTCTACACCCAATCCTGATCAGGTCTTTGAACTGGGACAATTGATGAAAAGCGGTAAAAAAGAAGCTGCCGCCAATATCCTTTTCAATTCCATCCTAGAAAATAGCCCTAGTTGGGGAAGAATCACCGAGGTGAAGCCGCAAATCACGGAGACATTCAGTTCATCTGATGCTTATATTCAGTCGTTAGGCGAAGCTCTATTTCAGAATGTCGACAATACAGGTATCAATAGAACTGCTGCTATGAAATATGTCAATGCCTGTGAAGCCTACGGACTAGCATATCCTGGCAATACAGAAAAGACCCCTGATTATTTGTTTAAAGCCGCTGAAGTAGCGAAGTCTATTAGAACTTTCCCCAAATCCCTATCAATTTATGACTGGATCTTAGAGAAGTATCCTAATTATGAAAAAACACCAACTTCCCTATTCCTCAAGGGCTTTATCATAGAAAACAATCTGAAGGATGATAAGATGGCTAAGGACATCTACAATGAATTCCTATCTAAGTACCCTAAGCACGATCTTGCGGATGATGTAGAGTTTCTAATTGCTAATCTTGGAAAGACAGATCAGGAAATTCTCGAAATGATAGAAAGCAAAAAGAAGAAATAAGCCCTATTTTTTAAGGATTATAGGTCTTTTGCTGACCGTGTTGAGCGGACTTCCTTTTACTTCGACAATGGCTTCCAGTCTATAATCAGACTGGACTTGCTTGATTTTCTTAGCTACCCTGACTAGGTTTTTGGCAATAAAATTCTTGTCTGCTAGTCTGTCCATCTCAGATTGCAGCAAATTAATGGGTAGGCTGAAGTCTAGCTTTGCAGGCTGTTCTTCAGTGACCTTAACATTGACATCTAGCGTCAAGGTACTCAACGTATATTCATCTATCATCTGCTCCTCTTTTCTACCACGCTTATACTTCTCTATCAGATTGAGAGTTATGGTTTGGATGATTTTGTCGGACTTGGTATGGAAAAGCAATTGGCCTTCTATGGCTTCATCCCTCTTAGACACTTGTTCGTCTGTCAGGATGTCCACCCTCAGCCCTTCTATGCCAAGTACATCCTTAATCTTGTCAAATATTTTAAACATATCCTCGTAACGATAAAGTACGATAGTAGATTCCCACTTTAAGGATTATATGATGAAATGCTAGCAACGCTAGACCAATTTAGATGAATTTACGATGCCAGCTCTCTTTTAAAGGGACGATCCAGTCTTCTAGAAATGTCGCCTTATTATCTACCAGATTGTTGAATATCAAGGTATCATCGTTGATCTCCCCAGCTGCATAGGCTGATGGAAATTCTTGATGAGAAATCGTCTTGACTTCATCCTCCTGCATGTAGGCATAGGTCATTCTATCCATAAAATCTCTACCATACTTCTGACCCAAGGCCTGAACAAAGTGGACGCTAGAGTCTACAGAACAGCCACTCGGCAAATTAGAGGGATCAGCCACTAGTACTAGAAACTGATAATGAAAGAGATTGCCATAACACTCTAACTCAACACCGTGTGATCGCCACTGCATACTGAAATCGTAGAGGTCCTGGCGGATTTGCTCTCCTACTTCATAACTAACAGGCTCTTGACACTGATATATCCACACTTTGGAGGAATCTGGAAGGGCAATAAGGTCTCTACGCATCTGATATCGTTTAGCGATTTTTGGTATATCAATATTACTAAATACCTTTAGCTCTCTACTATAAAAATGAGTCTCTTACAATCCGCTTTATGAAAATACTTAACCATAACCAGATAGATCACAAAGTACAGCGTCTAGCTTTCCAGATTCTAGAGGAAAATCATAAGGTCAAACAGCTATACTTTCTAGGTATCAACAAGAGTGGTTATTCCTTTGCAGAGATGTTGATGCAGAGATATGATGCTGTCAGTGGAAAAGAATCTATCCTAGGACGTGTATCCATCAATGCTGCTGAACCTACCTCATCTGAAGTATCACTAGACCTGACGAATTCTCTTAATGGTAAAAACATCATTATAGTGGATGATGTCGCTAATACGGGCAGGACTCTATTCTATGCAATCAAGCCCATACTAGAATATCTGCCCAAGAAGGTGGAGGCGGCAGTCTTAGTAGATCGGAAACATAAAAGATTTCCTATCAAAGTAGATTACGTAGGACTTTCATTGGCAACTACACTCAAGGAGAATATCAATGTGTCCATCAGTAAAACGGGCAAGTTATCCGCTTACTTAAAATAAAAAAGGGACAAGCGCCTCAGCACTTATCCCTTATCCCTAACTATAGGTCTTTACTAAATTGATCTACTTTACAAAAACTTTCTCTGCATATACGCCATTCTCAAACGTCACTACTAAAAAATAAGCTCCTGTATTGAGCACTGAGGCATCCATCGTGTTGTTGTCAGCAATCTGTGCAAGGCTTCTACCTTGCAAGTCGAATAGCTCCAAGCCCAACACTCTATCATCAGCTTTAACGTGGATCATTGATTCACTTGGATTAGGATAAATACTAACGGCTCCCTGATATTGGTCTTGTGTGTTTAAGACAAATATAATATCGTCGAGATCTCGAGGTAGCAATTGGTACCCTTCATCTCTAGGATCATTGTTGTCAAACTGTCCTCCTATCCCTTGATAAACAGTCCCTACTGTACCAGGAAAACTAATATTACTAATTTCTGTTTGATCTTCAATTCTAACAGCCGTTATGGCTCCAGTTGAGCTGATGAAATTGACATTGAAATTTCCACCGTTACCAGCCCACTGAGTAGCATCCTCTACATCTACAGGTTCTATCACGACCAATGAAGATTCTGTACTCTCATCAAGTTCTGTAACAACCCTAGGACTTACCAAAGGATTATCAGAAGAGATCATCATAAGGGTGTCCGGAGTGATTTGTGTTAAGCCATTAAAATGTCCGAGAGTACCTTGCACAGTAACCATATCTCCTTGGGCAACTGTGTAGCCAAAATCATTATCAAAATTGAATATCCCTACCCCAACATTGTTGTCATCAATAATGGTAAACTGGAGCCCACCATCTCTTCGATTAAGACCATAAACTGTAGCCGTTACTTCTACTAGCTCATCAATGAGGGAAGGAATACCATTGGCATCATTCATCCTAACTTCTGGCATAGTGAGGACTCTATACATAGGATCATTTCCTCCGCCGCCGCCGTCGGTGTTGTAAGGATTTATATCCGATATACTTCTAGGCAATAATTGATAGCCTTCATCTAGAGGTTCTTGAGCATCAAACTGTCCTCCCAGGCCTGTTATGTCAAAAGTGCCCGTAGGTGCCGCCATACCAGCGATATCTGTATCGCTATCTATTCTAACTGTAATCGTTTCTGTACCATTTGTCATTTGCAGATTGAAACCTGACCCTAAGTCATCTGTTCGCCAGTTCGCTGGATCGACAACAGTGGCGTTTCTAAATGTGACCAGAGCAGATTCTGTATTCTCATCTAGTACCGACGTTGCCCTAGGCTCTATGGCCGTGCCATCATTTTGCAAAACCTCAATACTGGTAGCAGCAATTTGTGCTAGTCCTCTAAACTGGTCTAGCGTCCCAGTAATTCTCAAGTTATCGTTGGCACTGAAAGTATAGCCTAAAGCATCACTCTCAGAGTACACAGAGATTCCAATACCTTCTTGCGCACTATAAATGGCAAAGGTTTGTCCAGCAGGATTATAGTTCGTGCCTATAGCTTTTCCTTCTATGACGACTTCTGTACCGAGATTAGTAAGTATGCCATTGGCATCGCTACTTCTTGCTTCAGTAATGGATAAGGGTGTCTGAGAAAATAGACTGCCTGCAGAAAGTAATAGTATTAATGTTGTCAATAGCTGCTTCATAGATATGTGTTTTGTGCTAATATATAGAAAAAGGCTGAACCCAATTACTTGTGCTCAGCCCTTTTAGTCTTTTAAGATTTAGAATTATTTCTTGATAACAAATTCTACTCTTCTATTAAGTGCTCTACCTGCAGCAGTGTTATTATCACCAACTGGTCTGTACTCACCAAATCCTCTAGTCGATAATCTCGTAGCAGATACGCCTTTAGATACAAGGTAATCTTTTACGGCATTGGCTCTAGATGCAGATAGTGCTGAGTTAGCAGATTCTCCACCTTGTGAGTCTGTGTGCCCTTCGATGGATACATTGAGATCTGCATACTTCTGCATTACTGCAATAACATTATCCATAACAGTATACGATTCTTGCTTGAATGTCGACTTGCCAGAATTAAATACGATTCCTCTCAATGCAGCGTTAAATGAGCTATTGATCTCAGCAGTTCTGGCTGCTGCTGCTTTCATTTTTGTTTCTTCAGCTGCTTTCATTTTTGCAGCTTCCATTGCTTCAGCTTCTGCTTTCATTTTGGCTTCTTCAGCAGCTTTCATTTTTGCAGCTTCAGCTTGCGCTTTCATTTTTGCAGCTTCAGCTTCTTTTCTTGCCATAGCTTCTGCTTCAGCTTTTACTCTAGCAGCCTCATCAGCAGCCATCTTTGCTTCTTTTTCTGCTTGCAACTTAGCCACATAAGCGTTGTACTCCATAGGGCATCCCTTGTACTTCTTTTCACCTGGGACATCTGGACAGAGATCTTTATGATCTTTCACGCCATCACCATCTGAGTCAAGCTTCTTATTTGCAGAGGCAGAGGCGTTGTCGTTACCAACGTTAGTAAATCCAGCTGTCGGAGAACAATCATTAGCACCTCCAAAAATGTATCTTAAACCAACTCTTCCTCTCCATCTACTAGTTCTATCAGCTATACCAAATCTATCATTACCGAGTTCTTCTTCACTAAATGAGAATGTAGGGGTAGTACCATCAGCTTGATAACCTTCAAAGTCAATCAAGCGGTATGCAAATGGATTAAAGTAGATTGTTCCCCATTCATTATTTATCAAATTACCTATATTGAAAATGTCAAATGATAACTGAAGCTTGTTGCCTCTTCCACCAATATTGACACCTAAGTCTTGTGCAATTCTGAGGTCAAATTGATGAGTAAAAGGAGTTCTGCTTCCATTCTTTTCAGCATACTGACCTCTACGCGTTGATAGATAGTCATCTTCTTCAATGAACCTATCAAGTAGGGTCCACTGCTCTTCTGCTGTCATATCTCCATTATCAACAAGAACGATATCGTTGCTCGTTTCAGGAACATAGATTAATGATCTTTCTCTGTTGTTACTTCCCGTCTCATTTGCTACGTTACGTTGGTTGTATACGTAAGAGTACCAGTTACCTGACTGCCCATTATAGAACAATGATATGTTGGTATTAAAGTTACCATCTTTAGTCCAGTCTATGGTGTATCCAGCTGATCCTACAACTCTAGTTCCAATAGCAAAATCAGATCGTCCCAAAATAGCATTGTTACGACCATCAGTTGTGAAAGCACCTCTCCACTGAGATGAGTTTTGAGAAGAAGTACCTTCAAAAATAGCCTCTGCATCACCAAAAGTATATGCTGCAAATAAGTTTAATCCAATGTCAAATCTTTTGCTCAATGAACCTGTAACATTGTAAGCATAACCTTCATTCGTATTTGAAGCTAGATAAATTGCATTGTAAGTATCGTCAATGTCTGTTCTCGTAAAAATAGGTCTGTCGTCGTCACCATTTGTCCAGTTAAAATCAACTGTCGGGTCTGAGTTTACATTTTGATAAAATACATTATTCAATGTCTTGGTATACATACCTTCCAAAGAAGCTGACCATCCGTCTCCAAAATCTTGATCTAAAGCCAAACTAGCTCTGAAAACTTGCGGATATCTAAAATCCTCTGCAAATAAATCAATCTGACCTAAAGCAGCGTTGGCACTTGCTGGCTGATTTAATGGATCTGCACTAAATGATAGATTATCGATATCATCTTCATCAATACCACCGACTGTAAAGCCATTATTAGAATACATACCACCGGGCCATACAAATGGAATTCTACTTGTGAATATTCCGAGGCCACCTCTTACTCTTGTGTTGATGCTTGCATCATAGTTAAATCCTAGTCTAGGTGAAAACATTAACTGTGCTGAGGGTGCTTGTCCACCCCTTGCACCTTGTAGATCATATTGTTCTGATATAGCGACTAATGTAGTCGAGTTAAAATCAGCTGCAATACGTGGATCCGTCTGTAATACTGGTAAGTCAACTCTTAATCCACCAGTAAGCGTGAGCTTATTACTAGCGGCCCACTCATCTTGAATATAAAGTCCAAACTGAGCTGCATTGAACTCTGCTCTAGCACCAGATGCATCTCCTGTAATATCATCTACCAATGAGAATGATCTGTCGTATCCTGTGACGATATCATTGTAGAAATTATCTAAACTGAGGTAAAAATAAGAACCAAAATTCTGTCTGATGAATAGGTTATCTATACTGATAAATTCATTGTGTGTACCAATAGTAAAGGTATGATCACCTTTATAAATCTTAAAATTATCAGTTATCGTAAGTGTTTTCTGCTCTAAGAAGTTGGCTGGTGAGAAAGCATCTCCACCAAATGAAATGGCTCCGTCACCATCACGTATAAATACACTAGGAAAATCTTGACCTAAAGGATCTCTGTCATCAACAACAGTCGTATACCCTACTATAAGATTGTTTGACATATTGTTTCCGATACGAGAGTTAAGTTCTAGTGCAGAACTGTTTGTCGTATTTGGTCTAAGTACTCCGTTGTTTGCAAAGTTAATTCTTGTATTAGATGAACCATTAAGATCTAAGTTACTTGCGTCTACATAGTTATGTCTCAACGTTAGTTTGTGATCCTCATTAAGATTAAAATCTACTTTAGCAAACAATTTAGTACTCTCTACAGAGCTCACTCTATTTCCAAAATCGCCTGGATCATAGCCGTATGTATCTCTAAGGAAACTCCCAAGTTGCTCTATTTCTTCTAATGACGTGTTACCATCATACTCACCAGCAAAAGGTTGGGGTGTCTGATCATCTTGTATCTCCGCATTGACAAAGAAAAATACCTTATCTTTTACAATAGGTCCACCAAGTGAAAGACCATATGTTGTATTATTAAACTCGTCAAGTCTCGTACCTTCATCAGAACCTATTCTATCTAAGAGCAAACCATTTGTCTTACCTGCAATTCCTTCATTCTGATTAAAATAGTAAGCAGTTCCAGTAAGGCAATTGGTTCCTGATTTGGTTACGGCACTGATACCGCCACCAGCAAAACCCCCAAAGGTGACATCAAAAGGAGAAAGTACAACTTGAATCTGGTCTATGGCGTCGATACTGAAGGGTGCAATACCTGAACCACCACCATTTTGTCCATTATCCGTTAATCCAAAGACATCATTGTTGACTGCACCATCTACATAGATGGCATTATACCTATTGTTTTGTCCACCTAGAGAAGTACCTCCTCCAAAAGTAGATCTACTTTGAGGTGTCAATCTCGTGTAATCACTTAAGCTTCTGTTGAGTGTCGGCATAAGCTCAATTTGCTCCGTGCTTATATTGGTAGAAGTTCCACTATTCTGACCAGTCGAACCTGCAGTAGCAGTCACAACAATTTCTTCTATTTGCGTTGCATTTTCACCGAGTGTCAGATCTTGCCTGCTGACTTGACCCAGTTTGACATAAATGTTTTCAAGTGTTACATCATTTTGACCGATGTACGTTGCATTGACCCTGTAAGGACCGCCAACTTTCATATTGTCGATTCTGTAGTTTCCGTTCAAGTCTGTACCTGCACCATAGAATGTTCCAGTAGGCAAGTGTACTGCGGAAATTGTAGAGCCGATGAGTGGTTCACCATTTTGGTCTACGATTTGACCTGATAATGAACCAGTTGTAACACCCTGTCCATACATTACTGTAATGGATACTAGGCTTACTAATAATAGTAGTAGTTTTTTCATCAGAAATAAGCTTGGTTTGTTAATTGATAATTGTCTTTCAGGGCACAAAAGTAGACTTATATACGGTAATTCCATATATATGTTATTAACAATATATCAACCTAAGTGTGGATTTCTGATCGACTAGAATATCTCCGCGATCATACATCTGACACTCCCACCACCGTATTTTTCTATCGTTGGAATAGCAGCTTTGATGAGCTTATTGTAACTAGATAATTTGTCAATTTGACTCGTATCCAGAGAATCATAGGCTGTTTTAGAAAGAACAAGAAATTTCTCACCTAGCTTGGACTTGACTTGCAGC
>CALFUU010000159.1 GCA_937929835.1 uncultured Saprospiraceae bacterium
TCGTCCGATACTCTGTTGCAATACTGTGCGACCAGAGACATCCATCATTGTAACTTGCGCATTCCGACTTGCATCTATAATATCCATTTCTAAATACAGACGATCACTCGCCGGATTAGGAAAAATTGTCGCTTGACTTACGGCTTCCTGATCTAAGACACTACTCGTAATAGGCATACCAAATGAAATCCAATCTATGTGTAATTCACCAGCAAAGGCACCTATACCCGGATTAATATAAAACTGTAAAAACTCAAGACGTTGACCATCTACATTACAAGGCCCTGCCATACACGGTGTACCACCAAAACCACCATCTTGATAGTTGCCAGTATAATCATATTCATATACTTCAAACTCGTTAGTCATAACTTGAGTTAAGCCTGCCAAGGAAGAAAGAAAACCTTCATTATCTTGTACATCAACTCTTAGTGGCAAGCCATCTACAGTAGATCTAGCTCTTATATAAATTTTGTTGTCATTAGACTCAGCATTAACTATGAGTGAATCTAGTCCATCGTGCATCTGATATAGCACGGGCGCAAAAGCTCCAGATGTGCCATCTCCGATAATTCGAAGTTGTCCTTCTATCGCCTCAGTCACTAAGCCATCTTGGTCAGAAATGAAATCAAGTGAATTATCCTCCATCTCATCCATATAAGTATCTACCCCTAACGGCTCATCTGTACCTGGCAACATCTCCAAAGGCTCTATAGTCGATATCCAATCTATGGTCATCGTCCCATTATACCCGCCATTGTTAGGATCTATGTAAAAGAGAAAGTTACTAACTATGGAACCATCTACAGGACATGGACCTGCCATACAAGAAGTACCACCAAAGCCACCATCTGTGTAAGTACCTGTAAAATCAAATTCTAATATCTCAAACTCTTCATTGACGATGGCGACAGTTGCAGGATTGGTCGTTGCAAAGCCTTCCGTATCTACTAGGTCTATACGAAGAGGTGTCCCTGGAACTGTTGATCTTGCTTTAACATACAATTTGTTATTGCTCGTCATATCGACTATAATCGGTGTAAAGTCATCTGTATTATGTGTGCTGTAGTTAAATGCAGCAAAAGGTCCAGCCGTACCGTCCCCAACGATCACCAATTCTGTTCCTGTCTCCTCAACTGTAAAGCCCGCAGCATCAGAAAAGAGATCTCTGTTCTCATTTTCGAAGTGATCGCTATACTGGGCGATATCATCACCCAACGGTGCACCAAAAGATACGAACTCGATTTCTATGCAACCCTCAAAGCCACCATCTGCTGGATTAGGATAAAAAAGAACTGAATTAATCGCTGTAGGGTCTACAGGACAAGGAGCTGTATCAGTATCACAAGGCGTACCTCCAAAGCCACCGTCAAGAAACTGTCCTCCAAAATCCAATTCGTAGGTGACATATTCCGCATCTATTAATCTTGTCAAAGATGGTATTGTGGTGATAAAACCTGAAGTATCGATGAGGTCTACTCTCAGTAGCGTATTAGGCGTATCAGATTTAGCTCTAAAAAAGAACTTATTGTTACCCGTTATATCTATTGAAGTGCCCTCACCTGTGTCTCTATCGTGTATGGTATAAGATATCGCAGCGAAAGGGCCATCTATACCAGTACCCGTAATTTTTAATCTAGAATCAGAAACCTCTAGTCCAAAAGAAGCAGAAGTATTTACAAAACCATCTCCAAATCCAAAATGATCACCATATACTAAATCGTTAGCACCTTCCTCTTCTTCCTCCAATGCTGTCCCTACAGAAATATAATCTATCTCTACATCTCCGACAAATGCACCAGAACCCGGATTAACAAATACAATCATATTAGCTATACGATCAGAATTTACTGGACAAGGCGCTTGATCAGAAGAGCAGCCTGTCCCGCCAAAACCTAGGTCAAAATAACTGCCAGCAAAATTATACTCATACGTGACCCACTCATCAGTGATAGGCTTCGTGATACTAGCAGCCGTCGTAGCCATATCATTGATGTCCTGTAAGTCTAGTCTCACTGTCGTACCTGGTGTAGCTGTTCGCATACGGATAAATACCTTATCGTTTCCTTGCGACACGGGCACATCTATAGTATCTAAAGTTGTCTGATTAAAAAAGAGCAAGCTTACCGGATCGAAGGGTCCAGAAGTACCATCCCCTGTGATGACCCAGTTACTTCCAGATATACTATTCGCTAAGCCAGGACCAGCTGATCCCATATAGCCTAAGGCTGTCTCCTCATCAAATGGCTCCTGCCAAACATCTGATACTGGGCCGACACCTGGAGCCTCCCCCACTGCTACAAAATCCATTACGACAGTACCAGCAAATGAACCCTGGCCAGGATTGACATAGAAATTAAATTCAGCTATCCGAGTAGGATCTACTGGGCATGGCGCATCAGCTGATGTACAAGATGTACCTCCGAAGCCTCCATCATTAAGATTGCCGTTATAATCAAATTCGAATACAGTATAGTCATTGATTAAGGTCTTAGTGATACCTGCCAGTGTCGTCGCAAAACCATCAGAATCTCGCACATCCATTCTCAATTGTGTTCCAAGATTACTGGCCTTAGCCCTGACAAATATTCTATTGTTACCACTGATATCTACCACTGCTGGCGTACCGTCATCATTATTAGGCGTCAGCACAAACAACTCAAAGGCACCAGTCGTCCCATCACCAGTTATGGTCCACTCTCCGTTTTCTTCTACGCTTGAGTATCCATTTCCTAAAGCAACATTATTCTCTACACCATCGTCAAATTCATCCAGGTAGACCTGCGCATTTAATGATGCAAAGCATATAATAAAAAACAAAACTGTGTAAATGTGTTTCATAACATCCTATAATTTTAGTGTTAGAGAATTTGAATAAACTTAATATTATCAATATTAGCTTCCATTTTCTGAGATGAGCCTAACTCATTAAATAAATGGAACTTAATCGTTCGTAATTTCTGAGGGTCAGGAGTAGCCCCATTTATATCTGCAAATCTATTAAGGGGGATACTCACTTTTTGCCATCCTGTATGACTGAGGTGTATCATTTCCGAAAAATCATTAGAAGAGCCTGCCCGCTCTGCCAATACTACTATCAGATGGGAATCATCATTACCATTACTACTGACATCAAACTCTATGAAGGTGTCATTAATATCACTATCCACTTCAAAGACATCAAAAGTCATCAGGTCATTAGAATGACTCTCCGCACCACCTACCCAAGTAGACCCCGGATCATCACCAGATATTTTTAGAAAGTTATTATCTATAGGATCGGGATTAGAATTGACGACAGCTGTCATAGCATTCTGATCTATGTTCCCGTAAAACAACCACTTGTCCGTCTCAGCACGTACACCACTACCGTCAAAATCATTAACGACAAGTTCATTTGTAGAAAAGAATAATTCTGGCGTTATGGATGATCCTCCATTTGCCACAACTGTTATTCTACCCTTTTGTACATTGGCGGGTACCTCTACAGCAATAGAATCTTCCTGACTGTATATGATATTTCCTGGTATAGAATCGAAGAACAATACTTCTAGTGGCTCAAAGAAATTTTTACCAGTAATACTTACTACCGCGCCCTCATTAGCAAACTTTGGTTCAAAATCAAAAACAGATGGCGCTTGTAGAGTGACTCTAAAATTAAAGGAAGTCTCGCCATGTTCTGTAACGATCGTAACAGCATTATCTCCGAGGGGCGCATTGGGTGGCACTCTCATTAACAAGGCATCAGACTTGCCAAAGGAAGGATTAAAATCGGCTGCAACGCCATCATTAAAATCAATCGCCACCAAATCATCGAACCCCGAACCTTCTACCGTTATCAAGGTCTCGGAAGGTCCAAAATCGGGTGAAAATTCTACAACAACCGGTGGATCGCTACTCCCACAAGAAACAAAACTAAGTATAACGAGTAGCAAGATAACTTGCAGGTATATCGGTGAATACTTCATATTAATACCCTACGTTTTGAGTTAAATTAGGATTGATAGAAATTTCAGAAGACGGTATAGGAAACAGAACACTATGATCTTGAAATTGCTTACCGTGTACTTGCATAATAGCCTTGATATCCCCTTGTCTCAGGAGGTCAAACCATCTCTGATTTTCAAAAGCAAACTCTAGACGCCGCTCCTCGTACACCATCTCAGAAGTAATACTGCCCACCTCACTCAGGCCTGCCCTAACCCTTACGGCATTAAAGGCTTCTATCACATCAGGCGTTACGGATATATCTCCATTCTGTCTGACGGAAGCTTCTGCTAGTGTGAGCAGCACATCTGCATATCGGATGGCATGTTGATTCTGTGGCGTACTCATAAAGCAGACATCAGCACCACTGCCGATGACATATTTCTTGATATTGGATTGTCCTCGAGATGCGCCCGCTGCGGGGTAGGTATAGCCACCGCTGCTCGCATTGAGCATCGGATAAAAATCACCTGGTGACATGATAGTATGATACTTTCTTAAGTCCTCATCTGAGTAAGCATCCCTGATCGTAGTACCCGGATTATCTATAGACGGAGAGGTCGGTATCTGTGAGCCCCATCCATCGGTATTGCCTGTAAGTGCTTGACCCCAAGGCGCAAAAAATGCTTGCAGTGCATTACCTGTATTGTTAGGTCCGCAACCAACATACTGTATCTGCCATATGGACTCACTATTATTATCACTCCTATCTCTGAGCCAGTTATCAGCAAAATCTTCTACGAGCTCGTACTGTCCTGAAGCTATAATTTCCCTGCACAATGCCATACACTGCTCATAGTCTCCAGTGGTCACATATACTTTGGCCAGTAATGCCCTTGCTGCCATAGCGTGGGCTCTACCCTCCTCAGAAGCCAATCTTGTATTCGGCAAAGAATTGATCGCCTCAGTGAGATCTGATATGATAAAAGCGTACACATCTTCCACAGAATTTCTAGTGACATTAAGATCACTGTCTACGGTAGGGACTTCTTCTATAATAGGTACTTCACCAAAAATTCTAACCAAATCAAAATAACTGTAGGCTCTGAGAAATTTGGCTTCACCAAGAAAGGAAGCTTTTCTGACCTCATCCATTTCAATAGCAGGGACAAAAGTTAATATCTGATTGGTCAGTGTGACTAATCGAAAATGCTCCACCCAGTACTCGAGTACAGCAGGATTATCTGCATTGGTTGTAAAGTCATCTATGGGGGAAAAGTCAGGGTCATTACCACCTGTCGTACTGTTATCAGAAGGTATTTCTTCTATCATCCACGATTTTCCTTTCCAGTTAATCGCTTGTATCGCACTGTACATAGATATGACAGCTGACTCACCTTCTTCTGCAGTCGTATAAAAGCTGCTCGTGGTAATTTCATCTAGTGGCTCCTTATCTAAAAAATCACTACATCCTGATATAAAAAACATGGTACACAAGACCAATACTATTGATTTCATAATTTCCATTTTTTACTTAAGTTAAAAATTGACATTAAAGCCAAAGGTGACTGAACTGGCTACTGGAAATCGACCATTATCGACACCATTGATCAGTGGATTCTGATTAAAAGATCCTATCTCAGGATCATAACCCGAATAGCCTGTGATCGTCCACAAATTTTGCCCACTAGCATAGAATCGTAATCGTCCTATATTCCATTTGTTGGTAAGTGATGAAGGCAGCACATATCCTATCGAGACATTCTGCAGCCTAACAAAACTACCATCTTCTACAAATCTATCTGAAACTCTCCTATTCGCATTAGGATCTATACCCGTAGCTCTAGGTTCGGAACCTGCTCTGTTTACTGGAGTCCATCTATCTTGTACATCAATAGATTGATTATGCCAGGCACCTGTACCTGCGATATCTCTTCTAAGCATATTATATACTTCGTTACCGAAGACACCTCTAAAGAAGATACTCATATCAAAATTTCCGATGGCAAAATCATTAATCAGGTTAATCGTAAAATCAGGGTGCGGGCTTCCGATATAGGTTCTGTCTTCGTCCGTGATAAAACCATCATTATTTAAGTCCTCAAATTTTAGATCACCTGCTCGTGTACCTGTCTCTTGGAAGGGGCTAGACTCGACTTCCTCCACATCTTTGAATACACCCAATACCCTGTGTCCATAATACTGACCTATGGGCCTTCCTGGTTCTGTACGCGTAATAGGCAAGGCTTGTACGACGCCAGATATAAAGCCTGTCTCTCCTAGATTGATGACTTCGTTCCGATTGACAGACAGGTTGGTAGAAGTTTTCCAATTAAATTTTCCTGCGAAATTTTGACTTGTTACTGAAAACTCTAAACCTGTATTTTTCATCCGACCGATGTTGACAAAAGGGGGATTTAGACTACCGGCTGTCGCTGGCAATATAGACTCCAGTAACATATCGCTCGACAACTTTTGATAAAGGTCAATAACTACTTCGAGCCTGTTATTAAACAATCCCAAATCGAGACCAACATTCGTCTGTATAGAGCTTTCCCACTTCACATCGGGATTAGCAATATTGGCTGGAGAAAAACCCGTCGTATTGGCATTGCCTACGACGACATCTACAGGTCTTAATGTCGAAACAAAAGAGTAAAGACCTATCTCTTGATTTCCGACAGCCCCATATCCTATTCGTAACTTCAGGTTATCTATGGCCGAGATATTTTTAATAAATTTTTCGTTGATCAATCTCCACGCCACGGCTACTGAAGGAAAAATACCGTACTTATTATTAGCACCAAAACGAGATGACCCATCAGCTCGCAAGGTACTGGTCACTAAAAATCGCTCATCAAAATTATAATTAAGTCTTCCGAAGTAGGACAATAAAGACCAATGCCCTGCCCCACCTATGACATTCTGTGTCGCCGCATCACCTAGCACAAGTTGGCTTAGATTATTAGTAGGGAGGTTTTCTCTTACGGCAAACAGCCACTCATAATTACCCTCTTGGGCTTCGAAACCGCCGAGTACAGACAGCCTGTGCTTACCGAACTCCGGCATCGTATACGTCAATAGATGCTTGTTATTCCAATAGGTCGTCTCACTTGGATTTTGAGATAATTTAGAGCGCTTACTCTGTGTTCCTCTGTCAAATGATGGTTCGAAAATCTTGTGCTTTGTAAAAAGTAAATCTGAGGATAGCTCTGTTCTATATTTGAGCCAGCCGGTGATATCGACTTCCGCATAGAGACTACCTAGTATCCTTGTCTTATTATTAACATCGCTGACTTCCAAGGCATTGGCGAGTGGATTATCAAAGGTCAAAACAATATTCTCTCCCGTAGGCGCTACTCCAAAGCTTCCATCCAATCGCCTAGAGGGCACTAAAGGTGGTGTCAACAAAGCGGTATATATTACACCTTTATCGTTGTCATTGAAGACAATATTTTCTTTTGTCTTGGACAAGAGAATATTCATTCCTACTCTAAATTTTCCCAAGTCCTGATCCAAGTTTAGCTTGGCTGAATACCTTTTAAAATTGGATCCGACTACGATACCTGCTTTATCATGAGCACCAAGAGACGCAGAGAATCTCGTACCATTATTCCCACCAGAAATAGATAACTGCTGATTGTGCATTGCTGCCTCTCTAAAGATAACATCTTGCCAATCTGTGCCATCTCCTAGCAAATCCAGGTTTTCAAACTCTTCTATGGCACCCAAGTTGACTTCAGAAATATACTCTGCATAATTTCTAAGATTCATCATCGGAATCTCTCTATACAATCGTTGTACACCTACGTAAGAATCTAGCGTAATCTGGGTGGCACCCTCCTTACCTTTTTTGGTGGTAATGATGACGACGCCATTTGCAGCACGAGATCCATAGATAGCCGTTGCCGAGGCATCTTTGAGGATCTCTATGGATTCTATATCGTTAGGATTGATAGTGGTGAGAGCATTGGTGTTCTGACCCTGGCCATCTCTTAGATTAGAGGAGCCCGCATTATCGTTAGTAATGGGAATCCCATCGATGACATAAAGAGGTTCTGTCGTGAGTGTGGAGCCAGCACCACGTATTCTCACAGACATCGCACCACCTGGTGAGCCACTATTCTGAGTGATATATACACCTGCACTACGGCCTTGGAGGGCTTGCTCTATTCCTGTAGATGGCAACTGTTTTAACTCTTTCTCGCCTATACTGGATATGGCTCCTGTGAGATCACTTTTTCTCTGTGATCCATAACCTACTACAACGACTTCATTTAGAAGAGCGGCATCAGATTCAAGGTAGATGATTATCTCTCCTTCCGCTACTTGGACTAATTTATCTTTATATCCTATGTAACTAATCAGAAGTTCTGACGATGGAGATACTTCGAGGGTAAACTTCCCATCTATATCTGTGATCTCACCGTTGTTAGTCCCTTGCTCGATTATATTAGCACCTATGAGTAACTCTTGGGTGCTGGCGTCCATAATTGTGCCTTCTACTTTTACTTTATCACCACTAGGGACAGTACCCTGTGTCAAGGCAATAGAGCACGAAAACATATAAACGGAGATGAGGAGAGCTGCCTTCGAAGCAAATTTTATTGCACTACTTTGCATTTTTTCCAAATTTATGAGCACTTATGTCAGATAGACTGAATGAAATTAAGTAAAATAATCTCCTAACCAGTTATTGTTCTTTAGAAAATAAACTGCAAAAACACGTCAAGAAACTTACTTTTTCACGTCATA
>CALFUU010000160.1 GCA_937929835.1 uncultured Saprospiraceae bacterium
GTCGCTGCCGATCTTTGTCGACATTAATGTTAGATAGATAAGGCTTCACTATAAACACAAGTGACATAATAGAAAAAGATTCCTCTGCTCCGCTGCGATCGGAATAAAAAAGGTCGTTGTAAGGTGTAAAGGTGACGATTATAAGTGAAGTAGATGCGAGGAAGCAACATTCATCATTTTTAATTCAGCATTTTATAATTAGAAGCAGGGCTCTCGTGTGCAG
The DNA here is from genome assembly GCA_937929835.1 of uncultured Saprospiraceae bacterium. Taxonomy (GTDB): domain Bacteria; phylum Bacteroidota; class Bacteroidia; order Chitinophagales; family Saprospiraceae; genus RFSX01. The sequence goes on from CALFUU010000160.1 coordinate 224, forward strand.
CCCACTCATTACGAGAACGGAGATTCCTCTGCTTTAAAACATAGAAGTAATTATAGATTAAGCTACTTGCTAGAACAAGATTCCTCTACTCCGCTGTGCTACGATCGGAATGGAAAGGGAGTTGTAAGTTGTGAAGACAATAGTTTGAAGTTTACTTGCAGTAAGGCTTATTACCATTTATAATTCGGTATTCACAATTAGAAGCAGGGCTCTCGTGTGTAGCCCACTCATTACGAAAACGGAGATTCCTCTGCTGCAAAACATAGAAGTAACCATAGATTAAGCTCCTTGATAGAAGAAGATTCCTCTGCTCCGCTGCGCTTCGATCGGAATGGAAAAGGGAGTTCGCAATTTGTAAATACAGTAATGTGAAGCTTACTCGTCGTCAGGGCTTATTTACCATTTATAATTCAGTATTTATAATTAGAAGCAGAGCTGTCGTGTGTAGCCCACTCATTACTAGAACGGAGACCCCTCTGCTGTAAAACATAGAAGTAATCATAGATTAAGCTCCTTGATAAAAGAAGGTTCCTCTGTTCCGCTGTGCTACGATCGGAATGGAAAGGAAGTTGGAGAGTAGTCAGGTAATTTACCAATTCATAATTCATCATTTCGAAGTAAGGCTCTCGTTTGCAGCCCACTCATTACAAGAACGGAGATTCCTCTGCTGCGCTGCGCTACGATCGGAAAGAAAAAAAGGTGTGATTAGGTATGATGGGGAAGGATACAAATGATTTATCCAGAAGGTAGCATTGACAATTCATCATTCATAATTTAGAAGCAAGGCTCTCGCGGGCAGCCCAACTATGCACTAAAAGCAAAGCCGTAGCGTCGAGCCCTAGCTATGCACTAAAAGCCTCGCGCTCGCGAGCAGCCCCATCACATCTCCACTCCCCTATCATCTAAGTTATCGAGTAACCTCTTGAGGTACTTAGACTTAAGGTAGCAAGACTTGATAGCCGTGAGTTGCTCTTGCTGAGGCGCATCCATTTTAAGGGCAGCCATATTCTCCCGGACTTGAGATTCTATATCGGTCTGGAAGGTGGCGACTTGGGTTTCTATTTTGGTGCGGATGTCTGGATTGGGATCCATTTTATAGTCCATAATGGCTTCATTGATATCCATCATTTCCATTAGAAATTCTTGAGGCATCGACTCTTTGCCTTCTTGAAAATCTACACCGAGCAACTGGAGCACATACCTGAGACGTTGCTGTTTGTTTTTGAGGATTTTATAGCCTGTGTTGATGTCGGAGGTTGTAGATAAGGCAGAGGCTTGCTCCTCTGCACTGGCTAGGGTAAAGTTATCGGGGTGATATTCTTTACTGAGTCTGTAGTAGGCCTTGGTCAGCGCTTTTTTGTCCACATCAAAACTACGGGGCAGGTCAAATAATTTGAAATAATCCATCACGATAAACTTGTAATTATGATTGCTATATAACTCTTGATAGATCTAAGCCAAAAGAAAATATCATCAAGCCCATCAATAAAAAGAAACCGATAAGTGTAGCGATTTCCATAAATCTGTCTGGAATTTTGACCCCCGTAATTGACTCAAAAAGTAGAAACATCACGTAACCACCATCGAGTGCGGGTATGGGTAAGAGATTGATAAAGCCTAAGAGTAACGAGAGACTTGCCGTCATCGACCAGAACCGTTGCCAATCCCAGTCACTGCCAAACATCGACCCGATAGTAATAAAACTTCCGAGACTGTCCTTGGCCTTTATCTTTCCAGAAAACATATGACCAAAGGCCTTGAGCTGATCTGTAATGAAAGTAATAGATCGTGTCCATCCTGCAGATAAGGCAGCGCCTGGTGTATAAGATTCATTTTCTATGGTCACAAAATTGTTGAGCCCTCGAGGGTTGACACCCATTTTGCCGTTCTTGAGATTGACGGTTTTTTCTATTGGCGTGCCGCGTCTATCGATAGTTATCTTTACGGAATTTGGCAAGACTTTTACAGGTTCCTTCTTTCCGAACAGTCGTTGAAGCAATTTCTTTTTGACTGGCTGGAAGGAGGACATCTTTTCTAGAAACTGATGTGCATAAGGGGTGGCTTCTCCATTGACAGACAGGATTCTATCTCCGACCTGCAGGCCTGCTTCTGCAGCACCCGTACCTTCATTTATATTCGCTAAAATATAAGGATGCCTTGGTGCTACAACTTGGACATTTCGATTCTCATACTTGGTAAGTTTGGCGACGACTTCTTTGTTAACAGGAAGGGTCATCGGTTGGCCACCTCTTTCTATATAGATGTTTTGGGCTTGATTGATGACCAATTCTTTAGAGAAAGCGCCTGAGCTAAATCTATCAAAGATCACCTCATCGATCTTTATGATTTTATCACCATCTCTTAGCCCTAGTTCTCTACCGACTTCACTGACGGCTATCCCTTCTGGCAGACTATCATTGACAATATAATCCTTGCCCCACACATAGAGGACCATACTGAAGAGAAGGACGCCTAACACAAAATTGACAAAGACACCACCGATCATAATGATGAGTCGCTGCCACGCAGGCTTGGACCTAAACTCATAGGGCTGTGGCTCACTCTCCATCTGTTCCATGTCAAAACTTTCATCTACCATCCCTGAGATCTTGACATAGCCCCCCAAGGGCAACCAGCCGATACCGTACTCTGTCTCTCCTATCTGCTTTTTGAACAGAGAGAAACCTGGATTGAAGAAAAGGTAGAATTTCTCAACCCTCGTCTTAAACCATTTAGCAGCACTAAAATGCCCTAGCTCGTGTAAGACAACCAATATGGAAAGACTAAGAAGAAACTGTATTACGGTAATAAACATAAAAGTATGATTGTAGGTATGGCTTGGTTAGCCACCTGATGGTGCCGCAAAGGTACTAAATAGGTAGCTGTCTACTACATATAAGGCTAACTGCTAATTATCGGAGGTGGTTCTGTGGAAAAGCCTATTTCTTGTACTTTTAAGTCCTATGATTTTGTTTTTCGCTAAGGATCTCACTGGCTCTCAGGCACTGCTCCAAGAAGATGAGTACCAGCACTGCATTAAGGTACTGAGACATAAGTCTGGGGATATCATCGAGCTCACGGATGGCAACGGCACTAGAGCTCAAGGAACTCTCATTGATATCAATAAAAGAGAGGCACTCATCTCTATAGATCAGAAGACGCATACTGAGCCACCATCGGGAAAAATACATCTCTATGTTGCACCCCCCAAAAACAGAACCCGATGGGAATGGCTCTTAGAAAAATCAGTAGAACTCGGTGTCGACACCATCACAGCACTCAACACAGCCAGAACAGAACGATCAAGAATCAATGAAGACAGGACGCATAAGATTATGCGCAGTGCAGCTATGCAATCCCTAAGGCCCTACCACCCTCGATATATGGGACAGATCTCTATCGCAGATCTAGTCAGCCGCACCGCAGACACAGACACCTACTTGGCCCATTATGCCGCACATCACCCTCGATTGACTGACCTAAAGCCTCATCAAAAAGAAGCTCAGATTCTGGTAGGTCCAGAAGGGGATTTTAGTCCTGAGGAGCTCCAGAGCTGTCAAGATGCCGGCTATATCGGTGTCAATATTTCCGCAAACAGACTCAGAACCGAGACTGCCGCCATCACCGTCGTCACCTATCTGAAGCTTATTGGATATTAGCCAATATGTCTTCCATATCATTTTAGTAGATAAATGCGCCTTTTTTGTCAAATAGATAGGCGGCTAATCCCTATTTTTAAGGTTATCACACTTATAACACTTGATATGACCTTTCCACGCATTTTCTCTACTGTCTTGATTCTAATGACGCTGTGTATAGCAACAGCTGAGGCGCAATTAGTTATCAGCGAGTACTCCGCTTCTAATATGAATCAATT
>CALFUU010000161.1 GCA_937929835.1 uncultured Saprospiraceae bacterium
GAGCATTTTAGACTGCTTCTTACAGAAAGCTTCCAGATGCTCTGAGCCTACTTCTTCCTCCCCTTCAAACATAAACTTGATGTTGCACGGTACAGAATCGGTAGCATTCATCGCTTCGAAAGCCTTGACATGCATATATAATTGGCCCTTATCATCACAAGAACCCCTAGCAAAGATGGCACCCTGTGGATGGATCTTTGTCTTTTTGATAACGGGTTCAAAAGGTGGACTGTCCCACAACTCTACTGGATCTGGTGGCTGGACATCATAATGTCCGTAGACCAAGACAGTAGGTAAGGCTTTATCAATCATCTTCTCTCCATATACTATGGGATGTCCAGCTGTCTCATAGATTTTGGTCTTCTCTATACCGGCTTCATCCATTTTCTTTTTGAGAAAGCTCGCAGCTTTCTTAACATCCTTAGCATAGGCGGGATCTGCACTGATAGATGGTATTTTTAGAAACTCAATGAGTTCATCGAGATATCGTTTTTTGTTCTTCGAGATATGGGCATGTGCTTTCTTCATTTCACTTGATTTTGGATAGATATGCAAAGGTAAGTTATCATACATTAATTAGAGGTTCCAACCTTTTCTATATTACACTATATTAGCCCTAACTACTTATACATTTGAAATATCTCTTCGTCATATGTGCTGCTTTTGCTCTTTTCTTCAGTGTTCTGCTGTTTTCGAAGAGAAAGAAGCATATTGAAGATTATCTTTTAGGAGGCATTTTCTCATTACTGACGATTAATTGCTTTTATGTCTTCCTACTTGCTAGGAGTACGGATCAATTTTATATACCCTATCTATCAGAGTTTGTGTATGCCATACCTCTGCTCTATGGTCCTCTGGCTTGGCTCTATACCAAGGCTGTAACGCTGACCAGTTTTAGGCTTAAGGCCGTCCAATGGCTTCATTTCGTACCCTTTATTGGTTTCTTTATATACTTTACAGCGCCTTTGTGGTCAGGGATGCATCTGCTAGATTCTTCACAATTAGGTTATCCACTTATCAAGTTATTGATTACGCCATTCTACATTATTGCGATCATCGTCCTGATAAGAAAGTACAATCGAAAATTTCTAGAAGAATACTCTTTTGAAATGGAAGCCAACTTGGCTTGGCTCAATTGTATTATTGTAGGTGCTATATTGGCTTGGATAATTGCCACCCTATCTTATATCTACAATGTAATTAACCCTCAAGCTGAGGCGCTTTATGATTACAATACCGTCTCGTTTCTTACACTCTATCTCTTTGTACTAGGTATAGTTGCAATACGTTATACAAAACTGTTCTCATCTAAAGGCCCCATACCCCAAATACAAAAGGTGGAGCTCTTTGATGAGGAGCCTGAGGAATTGCCTACAGTAGAAGTCGACGTCACCGCAACAGATATGATTAGGCTGGAAGAAGTTATGGAGCAGAAGAAGGTCTATCTCGACCCACAACTGACACTCAGCAAACTTGCTAAATTGACAGGCATACCCGCTTACAGATTATCTCGCGTAATGAAGGCCAAGGAAAGCCACTTTTTTGATTATGTCAACGGCTACAGAATAGAGAAAGTGAAAGCACTCCTAGGTGATGGCACATTAGAACAGCTCTCTATGCTAGGTATAGCGACTGAGGCAGGATTTAATTCAAAAGCTTCCTTCAACAGAGTATTCAAAAAAAGCACAGGGATGACGCCTACAGAATATGTCAAACAACTCAATAGCTAGTCAAAAATAGAAAAGTACTTACTCACCTTAAGTCTCAATTCTTGGGTGGTCACATTTCTAAAAATCTTACCCTCCCAAGCGTAAGATATCTCACCATTTTCCTCTGAAATAATTACCGCTAGCAAATCTGTATTCTCTGTGGCCCCTAGCCCCGCTCTATGCCGCAAGCCAAGATTGGCCGCAAGATCAGGATTGCTTGAGACAGGCAAAATACAGGATGCAGCGACGACTTTATCATTTTGGATCACGACGGCCCCATCGTGCAAGGGCGCATTCTTAAAGAAAATATTTTCGAGAAGAATAGAGCTCACTTTTGCATCAAGTTCTTTCCCTGTTTTGACAAGGTCAGGGACAGCATTTTTAGTCAATATCATCAATCCGCCCATTTTGGTCTTTCCTAGAGATGTAGAAGCTGCAATGATTTCCTCTGTCAATCTCTCTGTATGCGCTGAGGTATCTAATCCCGTTTGCTTAAAAAATTTGTCCACAAACTCATATCGACTCTTCAAGGTTCTATCACCGACCATCAACAAAAAACGACGAATCTCAGGCTGAAATATTATCATAATACCTAGCAAACCTAGACCTGCTACAGAGCCCAACATCAATCCCAGCAAACGCATATCCAACTCTGTCACCAAAGTGTAGAGGATAAAAAAGATGATAATACCTATAAAGATATTGACTGCTACCGTACCCTTGACGTACTTATAGACGAAGTAGACAAGATAGGCAGCGATGAGCACATCTATGATGTCAACCAATCTTACACCAAAATCTCCGATATTAAATAAAGCTCCGATAAACTATTGCATTTAGGGTCTAAAAAAATTAAGGTCTCTGTACCGTCTTACTGCTGTTATAGATAACTGGACTATTGGTATTCTTAAAAAAGAATGACCATAAATCGGCCTGCTCTTCGATAATTTTTTCTGTCGGCTTACCAGCACCGTGACCTGCATTCACAGAAATACTTAATAGCACTGGCTCCTCACCTTTATGATACTCTTGTAACTGAGCACCAAACTTAAATGAATGTGCGGGCACCACTCTATCATCGTGATCCGCAGTGGTAATCATCGTTGCAGGGTAATTGACACCTGGCTTAAGATTGTGCAATGGAGAATATCCCAATAGGTTCTCAAAGTGCTCTGGGTCATCACTAGAACCATATTCTGGAACCCATCCCCAGCCGACTGTAAACTTATGATATCGCAACATATCCATTACACCAACGGCTGGAAACGCTGCAGCAAAAAGATCAGGTCTTTGTGTCATACAAGCTCCGACGAGAAGTCCACCGTTAGACCCGCCAGCTATCGCCAATTTCTCTTTTTGTGTATAACTTGCATCGATAAGGTACTCTGCAGCGGCTATAAAATCATCAAAAACATTTTGCTTGTTATGTAGCATACCGCCCGCGTGCCACTCTTCTCCATACTCGCCACCGCCTCTTAGATTGGGCATCGCAAAGACGCCACCATTCTCAAGCAATATCATACGTGAAGTACTGAATCCAGGCGTCAGATTTACATTAAAACCTCCATAACCATATAAATAAGCCGGATTAGAACCATCAAGCTCAAGACCCTTTTTATGTACTATAAACATCGGCACTTTTGTCCCATCTTTACTTTTGTAGAAAACCTGCTTCTCTACATAATCATTAGGGTCAAATTTTAATTCTGTTTCAAAAAATGGTTCCGAACTGTTGGTCGCCACATCATACTTGAATATAGATGGTGGATTGGTAAACGAACTAAAAGAATAAAAGAAATGGTCGTCGTCCTTAGCACCACCAAAACCAGAAGCACTACCAAGTCCTGGCAAGTCGACAACAAGTGCATTGCTGCCATCCATATCAAATCGCTTGATAACG
>CALFUU010000162.1 GCA_937929835.1 uncultured Saprospiraceae bacterium
GTAAGTCAAGCGACAATTTTTCCTAATCCGGCGAGTGATCGTCTGTATTTAGAAATGGATATTATAGATGCAAGTCGGAATGCGCAAGTTACAATGATGGATGTCTCTGGTCGCACAGTATTGCAACAGAGTATCGGACGATTGATAAATGGGACTAACCGAGTAGAAATAGATCTTGAAAGTTTAGAAAATGGATTTCATATCCTCGTAGTGAAGTTAGACGATAAGTCAGCTGTCACAGCTAAGGTTATGATTAATAATTAATATTTAAGTTATCGGCAGTGGTGAGATAATATTTGTTCTTGCCACTGCCATTTTTTTTTGTTAGAAGCACATAATTATGAGATTACTTTCTGTATTGCTGATATTCTTAACTTGCACATTATCTGCACAAGATGATTATACTACTAACCTCCTGACGGACCTCAAGGATCAGTATGGACTAGAAGGAGGTTCTTTATTATTGCCGAATACAGAAGAGCTCGTCTCCGAGTCCATAATTACTTATGGGAACATAATGGTCAGGGACGCTGCGCACGGTAATCAAGCTTTCTCAAGGAGTAAAGAGGTATCTGTACCATCCGCTGGTAATAATCCGTGGGACTCTGGTATGTTTGCCGGATCTAGTAATTCTGTCACTAGTGGGGATCTCATCTTTGTCACCTTTTGGGCGAGACAGAAATCGAGTAGTAGCCAAGTATTTGTTTTTGCTGAGGATGCAATCAGTTTTGATAAGGAGTATTACTTCCCCATTTCTTTCACACCAGACTGGACGCAATATTTTGTCGCGTTTAATTCTAATGATAGTTATAATGTGGATAGACTGCGATTTGGATTTCAGTTTTCTAGTCAAGCACAAGAAGTAGAAATTGCTGGCCTGCTGGCACTTAATTATAAAGACAACTTTGACCTGAGTGACCTCCCGTCTAGTTTTTCTCCATTTGATTATGAAGGGAGAGATCTAGATGCGCCCTGGAGAGCACTTGCTGATGCACGTATAGAACAAATTAGAAAATCAAATCTGGAAATTAGTGTATTAGATAAAAATGGCAACCCTGTAAATGATGCAAGTGTAAGAGTGGAGATGCAGAAACATGACTTTGGTTTTGGTTCTGCTTTGGTCACTTGTCGCTTTCCGGGCAATAATTGTTTTGATCAGACCTACGTAGACAAAGTTCTGGACCTAGATGGTGAAGGGCATGGCTTCAATGTAGGCGTCAATGAGAATGCCCTTAAGTGGAGAGCCTGGGAGCAAGAGTGGTTAGGTACTCCAGAAGAAATGGTGGCTGCATTTAAATGGTTAGATGAGCAAGGTGTTACTATGAGAGGGCATAATCTGATCTGGCCTGGTTCCGATTTTCTACCTACGGATATAAATGAAAATCTAAATGACATAGATTACTTACGTAATAGAATAGATGCCCGTATAGAGGAAATGATTAATCACCCAGAGCTTAGTACCATTGTAAGAGATTGGGATGTATTAAATGAAATAACAACTAACAGAACCTTAGAGTCCGCCTTTAATAATGATCCGACACTAGGAAATGGTAGAGAATTGTATAGCGAAATATTCAATAAGGTTAGAGACTTAGATCCCACGTTAGAATTATATATCAATGATTATATGGCCATATCGTTAGGCTCTTCCAATCTAGTCGCGAGATACAAGATGTTTTTGGATGAGTTGCGCGACGCTGATGTGCCCTTTGATGGTATAGGTTTTCAAGGACATATCGGTTCAGTACCTAACTCCATCCCCCAAGTCGAGCAAATATTCAATGACTTTTATCAGAGATATGGTAAGCGAATGAAAATCACAGAATATGACATAAATCCTGCTGTAGATGAAGCGATACAGGCAGATTATATGAGAGATTTTCTGACCATTACATTTAGTCATCCGGGTATGGATGCCTTCATTTTATGGGGATTCTGGGATGGTAATCACTGGAAAGATAATGCGCCTCTTTTTTATCAGGATTGGACACTCAAGCCCTCAGGAGAATCTTTTATCCAAAAAGTTTTTAATGATTGGTGGACAGATGAAACCGATTCGACTGACGCAAATGGACAAGTAACTTTTAGGCCTTTTAAGGGCCAGCATATCATTACTGTCACTAAGGACGGAGAAACTGTAGAGACAGAGGTGGAGTTATTGGAAGATGGAGAAATAGAAATTATTTTGTCAGATATCTCTAATACAATTGAGGTTGGTGGTGATCAATTTGTTCTTTCGCCTAACCCAACTGACGAAGGGGCTTTTTCAATTGACTTTCCCTCAGGCTATTCCGACTTGACAGTTGAGCTATATGATATTAATAGTAGATTGATTGGTACTTATAATTCTGTCACTCAAGGTAAGTCTATTGGTCACGATTTAGATTCTGGACTCTACCTAGTTAAGTTAATTACAGATGATGCAGATTTTGTAAAAAGGTTAGTGGTCAAGTGATAAGCTAGTTCGTTTTATAGTAGCCCATATCTCAGCCTTAGATTCCCTATTGATAAAGTAAATTTTACGATCATGAAAAACCGATTGTACTTATTATTGATATTAGTATTTCCTGTCACGAGTAGCTTATATAGTCAGGAAGCGGGCAACGATTTTTGGAATACAAATCTGTCTTTAGAAGCAAGAGTCGATGATCTGATTTCAAAAATGACACTAGAAGAAAAGGTCACTCAGCTTATGTATGAGTCGCCAGCTATAGACCGATTGGGTGTACCCAAATATAACTGGTGGAATGAATGTCTGCATGGGATAGCACGAAACGGTAAGGCTACCGTATTTCCGCAAGCTATCGGTATGGCTGCGACTTTTGACAAAGATCTTATGTATCGAATAGGAGAGGCCATCGCGATAGAGGGAAGGGCAAAGTACAATGTTAATGTCGAGAGAGGTTATATGGATCGTTATGCTGGATTGACCTATTGGTCTCCTAATGTGAACTTGTTTCGAGACCCGAGATGGGGTAGAGGGCAAGAGACTTATGGAGAAGATCCGCATCTTGTAAGTCGTCTAGGCGTTTCTTTTGTCAAAGGCTTGCAAGGAGATGAAGCAGTACTTAAAGTAGCAGCTATGGCCAAGCACTACGCCGTCCATAGTGGACCTGAAAAATTAAGGCACACTTTTGACGCGGTAGTTTCGCGCTATGATTTGTGGAATACTTATTTGCCTGCTTTTGAGGCACTGGTAACTGAAGCCAATGTCGAAGGCGTTATGGGTGCCTATAACCGAACCAATGGAGATCCTTGCTGTGCGCATTCGTACTTGATGGATGAGGTGCTCAGAACTAAGTGGGGATTTGATGGTTACTTTGTCTCGGACTGCTGGGCTATACAAGACTTTTATGAAGGACATAAAATCAGTCCCGATAAGAAAAGCGCAGCAGCAAGAGCACTCAATGCAGGCTGTAATCTTAATTGTGGAAATACATATCCGGAACTTCTTAATTCTATCAATGCAGGTCTGACTTCAGAGGCAGAGGTTGATAATAATCTCAGAGCACTATTACCTACAAGATTTAGACTGGGATTATTCGACAAAAAGAAAACAAAACTTGATGCTATAGATATTAAGGAAGTTAGGTCTCAAAAACATCTAGATCTAACCTATGAGGCGGCAGTAAAGTCTCTAGTCTTATTGAAGAATAAGGAGAATGTATTGCCTCTAGATCCAAACCTAAATAGCCTATTCGTTACGGGGCCTACTGCAACAAGTATACAAGCCTTACTGGCCAACTACTATGGTGTCAGTGACAACATGACGACGCTATTAGAAGGAATTGCGGGTGCTGTATCTAGTCATACCGCCATCCGCTATGTCCAAGGAAATCTGCTTGACAGACCTAATGTCAATCCTATGGACTGGTATTCGGAGGAAGCGGAAGTTGCCGAGGTAACGATAGCGTGTATGGGTATTACGCAGTTGCTAGAAGGCGAAGAAGGGGAAGCGATAGCCTCTGCTACTGCTGGAGATCGCGAATACATTACCCTGCCACCACACCAGATAGAATATCTAAAACTGCTACGTACTAAGGCTAAAAAATTAGTGGTTGTCATTACAGGAGGCAGTGCTATTTCCATACCTGAGATACACGAGCTTGCCGATGCGATTATTTATGCCTGGTATCCTGGTGAGCTCGGGGGTAAGGCCTTAGGGGACCTCGTTTTTGGAAAGGTCAGCCCATCTGGAAAATTACCAGTTAGCTTCGTAAAGTCTATAGAGGATCTTCCGGCCTATGAAGATTACAATATGCAGGGACGTACTTATCGGTATATGGATGTGGAACCCTTATATCCTTTTGGTTTTGGGTTAAGCTATGCTGACATTACTTTAGATAAGGTCAAGGCTGATAAGCAAGCCATCAAGAAGGGTGGTAAAATAGAATTTGAAATTGATATTCAGAATCATTCAGATTTTGATGCAGAAGAAGTTATACAAGTCTACGTCACAAAAACTCAAAAATCTGATATTGATCCTAATTGTACACTCAGAGCTTTTGAGAGAATTAAATTATCTCCGACTGCTACACAAAAGGTAACGATTACACTTGACTCTAGTGCATTTAGTCGCTATGATGATAACGGTAATTTGGTTTTAGACAAGGGTAGACATGAAGTTATATTTTCTACTGCTGTACCTATTGCACGCTCTTTGGACTTAGGGAGTTCAGAGTGGAAAACCATAGGTGTAACCGTCAAATAAGAGCGATATGTATTTATTAGGTTATGATATCGGTAGCTCATCTATAAAGACGGCGTTAGTAGATGCGAAGACCAAAGAAGTAGTAGACGTCGTACAATACCCTGATCAAGAAATGGAGATGATCTCCCGTCAGAAAGGATGGGCAGAACAGCAGCCAGAATTATGGTGGAGATACTTGTGCATAGGAACTAAAACTATCTTAGAAAAAAATAAAATTGATCCTACAAATATCCATTCTATAGGTATCAGTTATCAGATGCACGGGTTAGTTGTCGTCAATAAAGAGCACCAAGTATTGCGTCCAGCTATTATATGGTGTGATAGCAGAGCTGTTTCTATAGGCGATAGAGCTTGTAGGTTATTGGGCTCAGAATTCTGCTTTGACAACTACAAGAATTCTCCAGGTAACTTTACCGCTAGTAAGTTGAAATGGATAAAGGATAATGAACCAGACATTTTTGAAAAAATTCATAAAATAATGTTGCCAGGGGACTTCATTGCTATGAAGCTTACTGGTCACATTAGTACAACCATATCTGGGTTATCGGAAGGTATACTTTGGAATTTTAAAGAGAAAAAATTAGCCACAAGGATATTAGATTACTATGAGATAGATCACAGTTTGATCCCAGAGGTCTTGCCCACCTTCTCTGTGTCTGGTAAGTTGTCACCAGAAGCAAGTGAGCAGACTGGTCTAGCAATCGATACTATGGTGGCTTACCGAGCAGGCGATCAACCTAATAATGCAATGTCACTGAATGTACTCAGGCCAGGCGAAATCGCCGCTACGTGTGGTACATCAGGTGTGGTATATGGCGTCGTAGATAAATCTGCAACTGTTGATACTTCTAAGATAAATGCATTTGCGCATGTTAATTATACAAAGAAAAATCCACGCATCGGTCTATTGCTTTGTATCAATGGAGCGGGCATCCAGTACAGCTGGTTGCGCAAGCAAATAGCTAGACCCGATCGCAGCTATGCGGATATGGAACGTATGCTAGAAAGTGTACCTGTAGGGGCCGAAGGTGTTTTGATTTATCCTTTTGGGAATGGCGCCGAACGTATTTTCTCTAACCAGAATATAGGGAGTCATATTCGTAATATAGAATTCAACAGACATAGTCGAGCACATATCTATCGGGCTGCCATTGAAGGTGTAGCCTTTGCCTTTGTATACGGTGTAAATTTGCTTAAAGAAAGTGGGTTAGAAATTAAAAAGATTCGCGTCGGAAATGACAATATGTTTCAGTCAGAAGTTTTTGCTAAAACCATCTCTAGATTATTAGGTGTGGATATCGAAGTCTATAATACGACAGGAGCGGTAGGAGCTGCTTTAGCTTCTGGCTATGGGTCTGGGCACTATAGTTCTATCAATCGTGTCATGTCCCTTATCAAACCTGTAAAACAATATTCTCCCGTACAAGATGCCTCGGAGTATTTCAAAGCTTACCGCTACTGGTGTGACAACCTGGATGAATTACTCAAAGACGGTGAAAGTGATTCACATACTGCTGATATAAAAGAACTAGTAGAAAAGGATAAAGTTATTGCTCAGCAAAATATGATGCTCGCGCGACAAAGAAAAATGCTTGAGGAGGTAAAGAATCAATTATCTAGCCTTGATGGCAACCGACACGATCTCAGTGTTCTAAATAAACTGCTTGACAATCTCGGAATGGATGATGATCAGACCAAAAATACTTCTGATCATATCAATCTATTGTCGGAACCTTTTATTAGTTACTTGAATTCGACTTTTCCTGATCTGAGTTTTGAAGAGCTAAAGATGTGTAAATACTTAAAGCTAAAATTTACGACCAAGGAAATAGCAGAAAAATTATGTTTATCATACCGAGGTGCGGAAACAAAACGATATAGATTACGCCGCAAAATGAATATCAGTAACGGTATATCCATATATCGTTTTCTAGAAAATATAGTGGCTGAGGCACGATAAAATGATCAAGTGCGCTGTAAATTAATTTGAAATCAAAATAAGTAAGAAGCGAATAATCAATAAAAATTAGTCAATGATCTTAAAAGGAAAAAAGGAATACTTTAAAGGGGTCGGTCAAATTCAATATGAAGGACCAAAGTCAAAAAACCCACTTTCATTCAGATATTATAATGCGGAGCAAAAGGTAATGGGTAAGACGATGCATGAGCACTTTAAGTTTGCTGCTGCATATTGGCATTCATTCTGTAATACTGGTGATGATCCATTCGGCAGAGGCACTAGACGGTTCCCTTGGTCTGTAGCTTCGGATCCTATTGTTAGAGCTAAGGCTAAAGTAGATGCAGCTTTCGAATTTATGACAAAGTTGGGTTTGAAGTACTATTGCTTTCACGATGTAGATCTCGTGGATGAAGGGGCGACACTAAAAGAAACAAGAAAGAGACTTCTGCAAGTAGCTAAGTATGCATCAGCTAAACAAAAAAAGTCTGGAATAAAAGTACTGTGGGGGACTGCAAATCTCACGAGCAATCCACGGTATATGAATGGAGCAGCGACAAACCCAGACTTTAAAGTGGTATGCTACGCCGCTGGTCAAGTAAAAAATACGATAGACGCAACTGTGAAACTTGGAGGAGAGAATTATGTGTTTTGGGGTGGGAGAGAAGGATATATGACATTGCTGAATACCGATATGAAAAGAGAAAAGGAGCACCTCGCTACTTTCTTACATAAGTGTCGAGATTATGGTAGAGCCAATGGGTTTGACGGTACTTTCTTCATTGAGCCTAAGCCTATGGAACCGTCTAAGCATCAGTATGATTTCGATGCAGAGACAGTTGTCGGATTCTTACGACAGTACGATCTATTGGGCGATTTTAAGATAAATATAGAAGTCAACCACGCCACCTTGGCCAATCATACCTTTGAACATGAGCTTCAGGTCGCTGCTGCTGCCGGCGTATTGGGTTCTATAGATGCCAATAGAGGTGACTATCAGAATGGATGGGATACAGATCAGTTCCCTATGGATTTATATGAACTGACACAGGCGATGCTTGTCTTATTGCAGTCAGGAGGACTACAAGGTGGAGGTATTAATTTTGATGCTAAAGTCAGAAGAAACTCTACCGATCTTATAGATTTGTTCTATGGACATATAGGAGGAATGGATGCTTTTGCACGTTCACTTCTCATTGCAGCTTCTATATTAAAGAAGTCTGACTATACTGATATCCGGAAAAATAGATATGCCTCTTTTGATAAGGGCAAGGGTAAGCAGTTTGAAAAAGGAAAACTTTCTCTAGTGGATCTGTCTGATTTAGCTCATAAATATGGTGAACCAGACCAAATAAGCGGTCAGCAAGAATTATTAGAGAATATTATAAATAATCACATCTAGTAGAAAAAGATATACACATGGCATTTGAAACTTTTGACTGGATCGTACTTGTCGGTTATTTTATAGTCTTACTTGGGGTGGCCTATTGGGTCATAAGACAAGAATCAAAAAATACGGAAGATTATTTTCTTGCTGGTCGTAATATGGGATGGTTCGTTATCGGTGCATCTATCTTTGCGTCTAACATTGGGTCAGAACACGTCGTAGGATTGGCAGGTACTGGCGCGGCTGGTAATATGCCACTGGCACATTATGAGTTACATGCTTGGATCGTGTTGCTACTTGGTTGGCTTTTTCTACCATTTTATATGCGTAGTGGTGTCTATACTATGCCCGAGTTTTTAGAGAAGCGGTTTGATAGTCGATCACGTTGGTTTTTAGCTGTCTTTTCGATACTTGGTTATATCTTGACAAAAGTATCTGTCACTATATATGCGGGGGGAATCGTTATTTCTAATTTATTAGGACTGGACTTTACAGTTAGCGCATTGATAACGGTCTTGGTTACTGGTATTTATACCATATTAGGTGGTATGCGGGCGGTAGTCTATACGGAAGCCATACAGACGGTTATATTGATTATAGGTGCATGCATAATTACGATCTTAGGCTTGAATGCAGTGGGTGGTTGGCAAGAACTTAAGTTAGCGGCAGGATCATCACACTTTAATATGTGGCGTCCACCTTCCGATCCAGATTTTCCATGGACAGGGATGATATTTGGAGGTACCATAGTAGGAATATGGTACTGGTGTACGGATCAGTATATCGTACAGCGTACGCTATCGGCAGCTAATATTAAGGTAGGCAGGAGGGGTGCTATATTCGGTGCCTATCTTAAGATCTTACCGATATTCATCTTTTTAGTGCCAGGTATCATCGCCTATGTGCTCAAAGAAAAAGGCTTACTCAGCTACGAGAAAAGTGATGAAGTTTTTCCTGCTCTAGTTACGTATTTATTACCCTCAGGTCTTAGGGGTCTGGTTGCGGCGGGACTGATGGCTGCACTGATGAGCTCTCTGGCGTCGGTATTTAATTCTAGTTCGACAATTTTTACAGTAGATATTTTCAAAAAAATATATCCTGAATCATCAGAAAAGCGGTTGTTAAAAATAGGGCGGTATGCCACCATAGCAGTTATGGTCATTGGTTTCTTGTGGGTTCCATTTTTGGAAAGTTTATCCAAAGGGACTTTGTATCAATACCTTCAGAGCATACAAGCTTATATAGCACCGCCTATAACAGCTGTATTTTTACTGGGCATCTTATGGAAACGGATGAATAGTACGGGCTCTATAGCTGTGCTCATCTTAGGCGTTGTGCTAGCTGCGATAAGGATTACAGCAGAGCTCTCTACGGGCACTGGAGATACGGGACTTATGGCATCTTTTGCAAGTATCAATTTTGCACATTTAGCCATTTACCTTTTCATCTTCTTTGTTATAGTCGGGATAGTTGTAAGTTTATTGACTTC
>CALFUU010000163.1 GCA_937929835.1 uncultured Saprospiraceae bacterium
ATAATTATTACCAACTATATCTGCCGTCCCTTCTTCCTCCCAATAACCCGTTGTTTCATTAAATGACCATAATGGTATCACAGCTGGAGCTGAACCTAGCAGCGAAGAACTGACAGGAAAAGTCAAAGTAGCCGTCATCCCATTTCCAATATTCAACGGCTCTCCTGTAGGTGACTCTAGTTCCACTACCATCATCCCATAAGTTGCCAGCTGTACTCTATCACCATCTAAGGAAAATCCTCTTAGGTCACCTGGCATTACAGACAAGGCATTGACGTCCGTAGGATCTATCCAGAAAGCAGACACGATAACTTCACCTGTATAGGGTGCTCCCGAAGCTGTTATAATAGAATTTGGTAAAAAGGTGACAGAGCCACCTCCAATTACAGAAATAGTACCTCCTACATTAGATTGAAAACTACCAGAACTAGGCCGCTCTATCATATAGATCGTGACACTAGATATCGTCGGGATATTGGGTATAAATGTTCTAAAAGAATTGAAGTAGCCCAGCTTTCTTACCGTAATGTTCGTTCCAGCTCCGTTGAGCTCCATATCATCAAAATTGAATAAGCCCAGACTATTGGTTGCGGCAGTAAAACCGTTAAGTTCTACGGAGGCATCCGTGATAGGGGTTCCATTTTGATCTAGTACACGTCCAACAGTCTTGGATTGTACAGGAAAATATGCTGGCACTCGTTCATCTATAACTACGTCCTCTTTAGCACAAGAAAAAACGAGTACGGCCAAGAGAAATAAATAAAATATATGTTTCATTTTTTTTGCTTTTATGGTTTAAATTTTACCGCACTATCTTCTACAGATAAGTGTTGCTTCTGTCCGTCTGTTGATTGCATGATCTGCTTCAGAACAGTTGGCATTATCATCACAGTGATTTTTGAGTCTGGTTTCTCCATAGCCCTGAGCGGTTACCCTAGAAAAACCGATACCTCTACTGAGTATATAGTTCTTGGCAGATTGAGCTCTCTTATCAGAAAGAGAAAGGTTGTAAGCACTGTCGCCCCTACTATCTGTATGTGCAGACATCTCTATGATAGAAGTCGGATGATCTTTCATATAGCGGATGACTCTGTCTAACTCGAACTTAGATTCAGCTTGCAAGTCTGACTTATCAAATTCATATTTAATGTCCAGTATCGTTCCACGACCACAGTCAAAGTTCTCCACGCCTAATTCAAGATTGACAAACAAAGTCGTACTTCTTGTCAGCCCTACTGTAGTCGCTCTTTTCGTATCCGATAGTCTATTTTCTTTGACACCGACAAGATCATAACTCGTGTTCTTATCTAATTTAAAGGCGAAGCTGCCATCGCCTCCTGAGCTTTCTTGCTGTACAGATCTGTTTCCTGTGTTTGTCAGACTAATAACAACACCTGGCTCACCTACTCTTGAGCGCTTGTTTACCGCAGCACCTTTGAGTATGAACCGAAGGTCCGAATACAAGACTTCCTTAGAGATTGTCGTATTGGGCTTCAAGTCATCCTTAGTGAGCGATATACTCGATGTCTCTGTTCCATATACATTGGCACTTACGACGTAATTATCTGGTTCTAGATCGCTTATCTCAAATAGACCGTAACTATTGGTGGTACCTGTCGTTATTATTTTTCCGTTGAGGTCTTTGACAATCACATCTGCACCTGGAATGGTTTTCTTAGATATTTCATCTCGTACAGTTAAGAGAACTTTTGCTTGATTGATAACCCGAGTATTCTTCTCTTCTTTTTGAGTCACAGTTTCCGATCTCAATAAATAAGTAAGGCATACTTGTACTCCTATCGAAGAAAAAGGACTACTGACTTCTGAAAAATCTCTTGGGGAGTCAACTATAAATGGGGCCCCAAGTCCTATAGAATTGACACTTCTATTGGCTACAAAAGGTGTATGTCCATAGACCAAACCCAAATTTCCTCTAGCATTATATTCAAAACTTCTGTCTGGCTTAACAGATAGATGATTGAGATAATAAGCACCTAGACTCACATTCACTTTTTCTGTCAGTCCATAGTTGATATTGAGTGCTCCCTTAATCCCTAGGCCACCGGCATCTAACCCGCTAAACAAAACATGGTGATCATTTTTAGTGCCATCAGGATGAATGGACGTTGTGACCAATTCTCCGCCAGTGGTAAAAGCGTAGCCTACCCGACCAGCCAACTTGAGGCCAAGCTTATTGGTAAGATCCAAATTAAGATTAGGGCCAAGGCCTATAAAATGCCTTGTAATGGACTCTGATAAATCTGTCTTAGTTGTCCCATTGATTTCTAAAGTGTCATAGAACAAAGGATCAGACAAAGAAGAAAATGCACTGTTCTGCACAAAATCATAGTCCAAGCCTAAGCCCCACTTCCCCAACTGGTAATCTAAATTCAAACCAAACTTCAGCCCAGCCCCCTGATCATAATAAGTAAAGTCAGTATTATAACTCGGTAATAAATCATAGCCTAGATTGATGCCTGCCTCTATGGATTTTGTTCTTCCCTCTTTATTGCTTTGTTCTATAGCTTGCCCTGAGGTAGATATAGACTGCAACATCAACAGAAACACTATCAATGGTACGAGAGGCATTAGTGTAATTTCATTTTTCATAATTTAGTTTTAAGCATAAGTTTCCTAGGAGACAGTCTGCTGTCTCGATTTAATAATGGTTATATCTGGTATTAGTCCTTAGATCCTACTGGTCTGTGGCAAGAATTTTTGAAAAGTTAATTTTTGAAAAATCGTTCATAATGGACATGGCCTGCTTTGTCTTGTACAGAAACCAAATACAAGCCCAATTGCATTTCTCCAACGCCTATGCTGTACTGACTTGTACCTTGTTCTAAATCTTCACGATGCTGCACGACACCATTGATGTCTGTCATCAACAACTCTGCTTCACTTTCTAATGGTCGATGGAACGCTACAGAAAAAAAGTCCTTAGCTGGATTAGGGTAAAGGGAATATAAAAGTGGCTCCTCACTAAGTAATCCACTAATACAAGCCTCAGTCACATCAATTGTAAACTCGACTGGTGTATAGCAACACCAATAATCCCCGTCTTCTGCATTGATGTTTCTATAATCATGCAGACTAATGATAAATTCATAGTTGCTACCAAGCACTGCATTTGGCAAAGTAATATCTATAAGATCTGTCGCATCATTATACACTAAAAAAGGATCACCATTAGGCGTATGATCTGGAAAATCAGGGAAGGTGGCCTGAGAAAAATCTGTCGGTAAGGTATTTCCTTCTGGACCCAATACGGCTATAGAGGCATCCAGCATACGATCATTGACATTTTTGATACTAAACTGATAGTGATAGACACCATCGTCATCACAAAACAGACTAGGTTCTATGAGTTCTGCACAATCATCCTCCGGTGGCGTACATGCTAAGGGGCATAGCTCTGGTGCAAAGGTGCCGGTAATAGTCCCTATGAGTGCCTGCCACGTAATTGATACTTCTTGCTCCTCAGGAGAAATTGAGGTCATACCACCCACGCAAAGCTCTAGAGCACTAGAAAAATCTCCTATTGGAAGAAATTCATTGTCTTGAGCCGTAAATAACAATTTGGCATCACTGATGACTTCTACATTGAATTCAGCACCAATATCATTAACCTCTAATGTCAAACCTTCAGTCAATATTTCTATTTCCGCAGACATAAAATAATCACCGACACAAGTCTCATAACCAAAATTATAGCAGCAGCCCTCTTCTGTATCTGAGCTGATAAGAGACTTTACCGGTGCTAAGACTTCACAGCAATTATCTAATTCAATGCAATGTTGGGCTTTACAACAAGGACCGTCATGATTATAAGGCGCTATTTCAAAACAATACGTTGTCGTCTCCTCACTTAGACTGCGTAAGGCATCTATACCCCAAGAAAGTTCTACTGACTGACCAGGTGCTAAATCCGAAGGTAACTGTATTAATGTGCCTCCCGCATCTAGTGCAAAATTTTCATCATTATCAAAAAGTAAGAGTTTATCAAAGGAGACTTCGTTATTGTTGGTGAAAGTGAAATCGTAGGTGTAGGTATTCTCACTTTCTGAATCTGTTTCTGCATTACAAGGTGGGGATTCGGAAGCAATGGCGTAGCAGGAGTTGCCACAGTCAAGATCACCTTGAACTACAAGTATCTCATCTAACAGGAAGTAAAATGATGGTTCATCCGCGAATTCAGTTTCACAACTTAATCCAAACATTATTCTGTTATAATTTTCTTGCGCTAGAATATCAACTTCTACTGATTCTCTCCATGTAAATGCCGGAATAGTGATTGGAGTTCTTCCTATGACTTCAAAATTGTCTTCTTTACAGTCAGTTCCAGGGATTGGAAATGCTGGTGCATTATCAGGAATACCTAAGACTATAAAGTCTCCGTAAAGTACCTCTGGGGTTAATCGGTTATTTGCGTTTGGTTGATCTAATGTTGATGCGGGCGCACCTAAATCCAGTGACATTGAAAAAGGACTACCTGCTATAATTGGTGATAAAAGTTCTGCACCTACATACTCTATATATTCTTGTGGTTCATTTGTCTCTGGGTCTCTTATATCTGCTTGTGGGGAAGGGTCTCTCCAGCCACCAATGAAATGATTGCTACCATTAGGAGGTGGTGGGTTAAACATTCCTATATTTGGACTACTAGGTCGTTGTGATCTATCTGGAAATGTCACAAGATCAAAATAATCAGATGTAGCTTGCGTAGCTTGTTCCCAAGAGGTCGCGCAGAAAAGAGCATTAGAATTTAGATTACCTTCAGTTCCAATATCTGTTGGATCACAAGATCCATCTTCAAAATCTGGATTAGGGATGAGAGAATTAGAAATATCACAAGGGTCGCATTCATTAGGTGCTCCAACAAGATTGGGTAACCCTAAGTCAACACATCTTGTGCATTCAAATTCTATCGCTTGTTCTTGGTAACCCCAATCATTAGGATCATCAGGTGAATTTATAACATCTAACCAATTTGATTCATCCCTAGCCATATAGATTTTGCCGTCTGGTCCAAGCTGTAAGGCACCTGCTTCATACTGAGCAGAATTGTGATCTATCGTTATATTGTCTACTAAGCTATACGGAGAAAATGTAGAATATCTTCTCAATGTGCCTGGTGCAGTACTTGAAGTACCCCCTCCTATTCCGGATACTAATAAGTATTCATTGTTCGGAGAAAACTCTAAGCCATAGGCGGTAGTTACACTAAATGAAGTTAAAAAATTAGTTATGTTTCCATTAGTATTATCGAAAGACAATAAATCTACTCTACCATCTCCATATGCTATCGCAAGTAATGATCCATCATGAGATCCTCTAATAGAACCGAAAGCTCTTGAACCAGAATTTTCCGGTATAAATCCTAATTCTGAATCATTACTTAAGGTAACTCCAGATTCACTTAATAAGTAAATTGGAATCCTTTTAGATCCTGGCCTTACAGACATTATCCATTGATCTGTACCATTAGAGTGCGGTACTACTGTTACTTTTTCTTCACAATTATCGCAAAGACTAATTGAAGGAGAAACAGACCAGTCTTGAGTATTTACAATGTTATAAGACAATCCTTGATTGCCATCTACAAAATCAACAGAAAATATGTAGACTTCATTGCAGTTGCCAGGAGCCGGAACAATGATTGATGATTGAGTAGAAGATGGATTACCTGTAAGATCAGTGGTTATGGTCACTCCTTGATTATTAATAGCTTGGCTACCGTCTGTATACAACAAAAAATTTCCATTATTGTCTGAAATTACGCCTGACCCTTCGTCTGTGAAATTTCCAATTCCACTTATAGGTTGTGGGTCATTTAATCCTTGCCCAAAATCAATTCCGATATTATTTCCAAAATACCAAAATCTATTTTGCTGCTGTGCAGTCAAATTGAATACAAAAGTTAGTATAAATACTGATGCGATGAATCTATATAAATTTTTCATTGTTTTTGTTTTAGCTTGTAAGTAGAGATTACAGTTTCAAAATTTTACGATAACTCAGTGTGCCGTGCTCTTCACTTCTTATCCTGATAAAATAAATCGCTGGCAAGGCTTCTCGCATCGATAGGCTATAGCGTTCTGCTCCTTCTTCAATTTCTCTTGTAGTAATCAGTTCTCCCTGCATATTGATAAGCTCTAGAGCAAGTGCTTCTTCTGTAGGCTGCTCAAAGGCTAGAGTGAATACATCTTGAACAGGATTAGGATAGACCACATAGCTGAGTGGCTTTGCAAGTGCAATTAATTCAGCTGGCTCCAGCTGAATCCCTGGAGGATCTGTAGGTCCCTGACCACCTTGTATACAAGGTGGTATAGACATACTGACTTCTTGTCCAGTGTAACAGCACCAATAAGTGCCATCGTCTAAAGGTGTGTTAAAGTCATGCATAGTCACACTAAACTCGAAAGTCTCGCCCTGATCTACCTCCTGTAAGTCTATTGTAAAGGACCTCATTTCACCCGGAGACAACATAACATCATCAAAGGTCTGAGGACTATATTGGGAGACTTGTGTATTACCCAATGGATTGATAACCAATTGCTGTGCTACACGCATTTCGTCTTCACTCATCTGTAGGAGGAAGGTCAGCTGATAATTATTCTCGTCATCGCAGGTAATCGTAGGATTAAAAACAAGATTACAGGGGGCAGGCTCACATTCAGTTATAAACTCTTCACCAAAAGCAAACTCTCCATTTTCACCATCCTCCCCTATGTTAGCCCACGTGATGTTAAACTGCTGATCATCAACATTCTCACTCGTTACGCCATCTAGACAAACTGTGGCAATAAGCGTAGGCACTTCTAATATTGGCACAAAATTCTGATCGATTTCATCTCCAAAATAAAAGGCAATTAGTTCTGTGCCAAAAAAAGGAACTGTCTCTGCTGTCCATCCATTCTGTCCTTCTGCAATCAGTGTGATACCCTCTCCAACAACACCGCCTAATAATCCAGTAAAATAATCTTCTGCACATAGATTAGACACTTCAAGATCATAACAACAATCCTCAGATTCTGTATTCATATTAAAATCGATGCTCGTTGTTTCTTCTGGCACACAACAAACAGGAAGTGTGACACAGAAATCATCCTTGCAACAATCTCCGCCTTGTGGGTTCTGTGGAATAACATCAAAGCAGACTTCTACTTCCTCTGCTACAAAATCTTGCCGTCTGATTTGAAAAGTCATCTCTCCTGATATATCGCCTGGGGGCACCATATCTATGCCTGTTCCAAAATCTATAGAAAGCGATGGAGAGATAGCCGTCCCAGGTTGTTGCGCAAAAGTCAGTAACCTATCAAAGATCTGATCATTGTCATTTCTGAGTTGCAGAGTGACCTCCCAAGTGTCATGATCTA
Source organism: uncultured Saprospiraceae bacterium (assembly GCA_937929835.1). Classification (GTDB taxonomy): domain Bacteria; phylum Bacteroidota; class Bacteroidia; order Chitinophagales; family Saprospiraceae; genus RFSX01. The sequence continues at coordinate 7,380 of CALFUU010000163.1, forward strand.
GGCAGGAAATCTGTTCGTTCATTACGGTGAAGCAATCGGATGTTTCTTCGCAAGCTTCTCCTTGTCTCACAAAGATTTCATCAATCAGAAGATAATTCCTTCTGCTGGTGAATGGCTCGATAGTGTTACCACAAGCCACACCAAACATTATAGCTTGATAATCTTGTATAGGTGATATTTCGATATCTCTTTTACTTGGAAGCCAGCTACTTGCTTCTATCGCTAGACTTATCCTTCCTATTTCATCAAAAGAATCCTCTTTACAATCGACCCCAGAAAATACACCTGTCTGCCATTGGGTTTCTCCGGAATCTGTCGGACAAAATGGAATACCTAAGACGACAACATCACCCAAGAATTCTCCAGAATGTATGACTCCATTTTGTAAATCTCCAGAGGATGCTCCAAAATAAGCCGACATTGTATAGGTTTCATTGGCAAGAAATGGTTCTAGCAAACAGGCACCAACATATTCATAGATTCCAGCCGACTCCCAACTATAAAACCCAAGAAAATTACTAGTTCCGTTAGGTGAGGCAGTTACAAAGCCAACTGCATCTATAAATGTTAGATCTGGAACGCTATATAGGTCAGATGTTCCACCTGTTGCTTGACTCCAATCGGCTGCTTGATCTAAATCAGCCGGTTCTGTAGGTCCGTTACTTCCAGGAACAAGAATTTCAAAATCCGCATTGGGTATAAGAGAGTTAGTGATGTCAACCACAGCATTGGGGTCGCAGGGGTCGCAAGATGAAATAGTACCTGGCACAACTAATAACTCGTCTACCAACAAATATGTTCTTAGCCCATCATCAGATTCTGGGTATGGGTTACAGCTAGGACCAAACATAATCGCCTCGTAGTCTTCTGATCCATTAATCATTACATCTACCTTATTGGGAAGCCATGAATTAGGAGGAATGTCTAATGAAACTCTGCCAACTTCTTCTAAGTCATCTTCTTTACAATCACGACCATCTAGAGGTAACATATTACAATCTGGAATTCCAAGAAATACAATGTCCCCTCTATAACCAGTTGTAGACCAATTTCCTCCACCTCCTGAAGAGCCAAAACTGGCCTGAAAAGTATATTCTGTATTGGCCACTAAGGCACTCTCTAAACAAGCACCAACATATTCCACATACTCACCGACCAGACCTAGGGTATTGGGGTAATTATAGTGCATACCTACAATATTGTCGTTGCCATTAGGAGGATTAGGTACTGAACCCACAGCTGCTTCTATCCAACTTTTATTAGTGACATTTATGAGATCAGCAGTCGCACTGTCGTTAGCCTGTATCCATCCATTTGCGCATTCAATCTGTGAAATTTGGGTAGGTATACAATTAGTGTCTTCAAAATCAGGATTAGGAATCAGAGATTGTGAAAGATCAGGCACCTGGTCACAACAGCCTTCCACTTCTTCTACAATGACCTGATAATTAAAGACCAAAACAGGTTCCAACAGAGAATTGCTAACTATTCTCGACAATATAGTAATTGTCGTTACACCAATTTCATAAGCAGCACTTAATGGTAGCCCATCACTTCTCGTATAAGTATTTTTAACACTTGAGCCATCACATACGGTAATACTTGGCGCACTCTGCGCCGCTTGAGCAGTACATGTCACTGAGCTAGCAGCAACTGTAAGGTCAGAAGGTTCACTCACTATCTCGTAGTGTACTGCATCTTGTTGCTGCTGCGCAGAAAAACTAAAACTCTCACAATATTGATCCTCGCAACCATCTTCAAAAGTTAGAGTCAGGCATACTTCGTAAGGAGAAGCATCTCCTATAAATCTCCAGTCAAAAGTATAAATCAAATCCTGAGTAGCAAATTGTTCATCTACATTCATTCCTCCACCTGTAACTGACCACATATAAGAAGTAGCTGAATCCTCTTGATCAGATACAAAAGTATACGTCGAAGAACAAGCCACCCTGTCCACACTATAACTCACTACACAGTTTTGACTCGGTGAACAAGCGCCACTGACCCCAATATCCTCTGAGATAAGATTGTTATCCCCTGCCTCTGCAAAATCAAACATAATACCGCCATTCTGAGGGAAAGTCCGATCAGGAACCAGGTCTTGACCAACAAATTGTATAGTATTCTGAAAGTCATAATAGAGAACTAATCCCGGCTCACTTCGACTTATAATACAATCTTTGTTGTCTCTTATCTCATCAGTTGTCCTGGCATAATCCCATACACGAAACTCATCCATCTCGCCATCCCAAGAATCCCAAGTAGCGCCATTGGGTCTAGCTATCGTCAACAAGCTCTGTAAGTCAAATGGACTACTTTGCTCAGTAGTGTATCTATAAATTCTATCTCCGTCCCATACCAAGGTAATCTGATCACCCGATTTAATAACTGCAATGTGGTGCCACTCGCCATCAGCACTTATGGGGAAGCCCGGTCGCACAAAACTAGATCCATTGTTAAGACTATAATCCAAGACATTAATGCGATTACCACTTTGCAAAATGATAAATCGTTGGATACCACCTGAACCAGAACTAGGATTCCAACCAAAGAGTGCTGCTCTTCCATTCAGACCAACGTCACCACGATACCAGATTTCAGCTGTAAAATCACCACTACCGGATATTGGAGATTCGATATGAATCATCTCTTCTCCTCCTTCAAAATGCATAACACGATTCTGTGCTTTTACGGCTATGCTTAGAAGTAGGCATAGGCAGGCTAGATATGATATTGCTCTCATATTAATTAGGGTTAAAAATTAATTGCTCTTAGAAATATTTACTGATCTCACAACCAATTTTATTTCTTCTAACAGCAGGTTTATAATAATGTCAAGTGCACAAAGCGCATCTGACTTCAATGGCTTTTTTCAATTTATTTGGATTCTCTACTATGAAAACATTCTTCCTATTCATCTCTGAAATAATCTCTAAACCAAAAGCTGATTGATTATAGAGTCTATAAAAACTAACGCCACTTATTTCTTGATACCCCAAATCAAAATCCAAATCCGTCTCAGAAAAATCTAGCATACTAAATCTGATTCTTTTCTTTTCGAGAACTAACTCTCCCTTGATCTGCTTTTGCCCATCCCATAGAATTGCCTTCATACTCCTTATTTCGATATTAAGGTACTATAACGGTAGAGGTAAAATCATGGTGACTTAACCATTGGTAGGAATCAATTAATATCTGGTAAATCTGATAATTAAATTACTGAAGTAATTAGAGCTTACACCTTAATCAAAACACTAACATAAGTGCCCTCATCAGTATATCTAGGCGAGATAGTAAAGTTTTTATCTTTGGTACTGTTATTATGGGCCAAGCGCTTACTGGTAATACTCATTCCATAGGACTTATGCAACGTAGACTTGCGAGTTGCTAATTCTCTTTTAGATCCATTATCATAAATAACTACTTCGAGTTCATTTGCAGATAAACTTGAGAAATCAATATGTATCAATCCACCACCGTCCTTATTCTTCATACCATGGATGATGGCATTTTCTACAAAGGGCTGAATGAGCATAGGTGGAATTCTCAACAGCTCTTCTTCAATATTCTTGTCGACCTGAACACTGTACTCAAAACTATTATTGAATCTAAGTTTCTCAAGAGCCAGATAATTTTCCAGAATTCTGACTTCTTGATCTATAGAAATTAAGTCTTCTGCAGAAGCGTTTAGCGTGCCTCTGATTAGGGTCGCAAACTTTGAAAGATACTCCATAGCTTCTTCCTTCTTGTTCTTCATAATGAAGCCCTGTATAGAATTAAGACAATTAAAAATGAAGTGTGGATTCATCTGAGCTTGCAGGGCAGCTCTTTCTAGGTTGCGTATCTCTCT
>CALFUU010000164.1 GCA_937929835.1 uncultured Saprospiraceae bacterium
CTCAAGGTACTGGAACAGGCTTTATGTGGGACAATCACGGTCATATAGTTACCAATTTCCACGTGCTAGAGGGGGGCAACAAGTTTACCGTAATGCTATCTGATCAGACCAGTCATGATGCAGAAGTGGTGGGTTATGAGCCGAGCAAGGACTTAGCTGTGCTGAAGATTAAGAATATGGGCAAGATCAAGGCCCTTCCTATAGGGACCTCGTCCAATCTTAAGGTTGGTCAGTTTACCTATGCGATCGGTAACCCCTTTGGGTTTGATCAGACGCTAACGACGGGAGTTGTCAGTGCCTTAGGAAGAGAAATTACAGCAGCCAATGGTCGTAAGATTTATGATGTTATACAGACGGATGCAGCTATTAATCCAGGTAACTCAGGTGGACCGCTACTTGATTCCAGTGGTAAGCTCATAGGTGTCAATACGGCCATCTACTCGCCTTCGGGTGCTTACTCAGGTATTGGCTTTTCTATTCCCGTTGACGAGATTAAGAGAGTCATTCCTGACTTAATTCAATATGGTCGAGTCAATAAACCTCTTATGGGAGTGGTGCTCGTCAGGCAATCTATAGTGAGAGCCAAGGGGGCTATGATAGAAAGAGTACACGATGGCTTGCCCGCAGCGAAAGCAGGCTTGCAGGGACTTCAGCGCTCTAGGACAGGCGAGGTGATGGCTGGAGATCTCATTACCGCAATAGATGGTAAGCCCGTTACCTCCGCAGATGATCTAGCGGAAATCCTGGAGAGCTATCAACCTGAGGATGTCATTGAATTACAATTTAATAGAAGAGGCGCAGATAAGGTTACCAAACTTAAGCTGACCAGTTCGGTGCAGTAATCTGAAAGTATATGATATTTTTACACCTCGACACGAGCACATGTATCCAGATTTATCCTACTTCTTCCACGACATCTTAGGGACACCAGTTGATAATTGGTCTTCTATCTTCAAGACTTTTGGTGTTTTTCTAGCCTTGGTCTTTGTAGTCTCCTTTTTTATTATTCGCTCAGAGCTTAGAAGAAAGCACAAGGAAGGGCTTATACCTGTGCTCAATGTAAAGGTGGCGGCCTCCTCGCCTGTTAAGGAAGCTTTTTTCAACACCATTTTCGGATTCATACTTGGGTTCAAAATTCCATTTGTCTACACAAGTTTTGAATTGTTTAAAAAAGACCCAGCGTCTATGATTTTCTCCGCAGAGGGGAACCTCATTATGGGTTGTATGCTGGCTGTAATATTTGGCACCTATACCTACTTTATGTCGAGCAATAAGCCCTTGACGCAAGGTGGTGTGATAGGCGTCCATCCTGCAGATAAGTCTGGGGATATTATCTTGATAGCAGCCCTTTTTGGTGTCTTGGGGTCTAGACTTTTTTCGATACTCGAGAACCTAGATGCCTTCTGGGAGGATCCATTTGGACAATTATTTTCTGGTGCTGGATTAACGATATATGGTGGTCTGATTGTAGCCTTTATTGTAGTCTTTCTATATGTTAGAAAAATTGGTATTCCACCAATACATATGATGGATATCGCCTCATTAGCTCTTTTGTTGGGATATGGTGTGGGTCGTATGGGTTGTCAGTTTTCCGGTGACGGTGACTGGGGTATTGTCAATGAAAATCCGAAGCCAGATTGGTTTATTTTTCCTAATTGGGCTTGGGCTTATGACTACCCACGCAACGTCGCTGACTTCTATCAGCGTGGCGCCAAGATTCCAGATTGTGTCGGTAACTTCTGTACACATCTAGACCCATCAGTCTATCCGACGCCTCTATATGAGATTACCTTCGCCGTAATAGCATTCAGTATTTTATGGATGTTTAGACGCAGTTTTAAGACACCTGGCAGGTTGTTTTTTACTTATCTCATATTGAGTTCTTTTGCAAGATTTTGGGTAGAGTCTATTCGTGTCAATCCACGCTATGACCTCTTAGGATTAGATTGGTCACAAGCACAATGGATTTCTGTTGTGTTGTTTGTGGTCGGTATCATTGGTTTCTTCCTCGTCGGGAAGGGTAGTGGTTCTGGTTCAGGATTTGGTGGTAAGCAACCCGATTACACTATTCCAGATTTGCGGGAGGATGGTGCAGTAGCCTAGGCATTATAGACGACAGCACGATAACACGGCGTAGCATCCAATCTATTGGTGGCGACCAGCTGTAAGGGCTTGATAGATGATCTCAGCGCTTTTGTCCCAAGAAAATAATGTTTTACGTTGCCTTCCTTTTGCTATAAGCTCTGTGGCTAAGGCCTTATCTTTTGTGACACTGAGCATCGCGTCTTGTATGGAGGATTCTGACAATGGGTCCACAAGCAGAGCCGCATCGCCAGCCACTTCTGGCATAGACGAAATGTCTGAAGTTAACACTGGTACTTCTGCTGCAAATCCTTCTAGTATCGGTATGCCAAATCCTTCGAAAAGAGAAGGGTAGCACAGCGCAGTGGCGCCACCCATAATTTCTGGTACGGTACAGATTGTAGAATCTATAAAAAGTACAGATTCTTTATGCCCCATATTTTTATGGGTATCAAAGATGTCACCTGTCTTAAAAAATTGTCGCCCATAGATGACAAGCTTGTGTGGAAGACCACTCGATTTAAAATTGTCAAATGCCTTTAGTAGTCTAGCCAAATTTTTTCTAGGATGCAATGAGCCCACAAAAAGAAAATAGGGAGCGCCTTCAGCATATTTTAGTCTCGCTTCTTTTTTTTCTTGATCAGTAAAAGGAAAAAAGCCTTCTGGTGTAGCGTTGGTGGCAACAGATATTTTTTGCTCTTTGACTTGGTAGGTCTTAATAATATCAGCTTTTGTTGCTTGAGAAACAGCAATCAACTTATCGGCTCTATGGTGATATTGTGGACTATAGTGTCTGTAGTATTTTGATACAAGTGTCGGTAGGAATTCTGGATAATGCTCAAAGTTCAAATCGTGACTTACCATAACAGTCGGTACATGACTGCTTAGACTCAGATACATATCACCCGATAGAAATACCTCGGGTTTTATCTTTTTGAATGCTCGCGGGAGTGCCCATTCGTACCAGAGATACCAGAGAAATGGATGCCGTGCTGGAGGAGAGTAAACGTGCGGGATAACATTGGGCCCAAAAATAAATTGCGCAGCATATGGTCTGTCAAAAATAAAGTGAAATTCATCCTCTGGATGCGTCGCCACTATGCGCCGAGTCGTCTCATAGATATATCTAGCGATACCCTCCATCTGATGGGGAATGAGCAATCTTGTATTAACAGCTATCTTCAAGGTGGCCTCAAAATAGACAAAGCGACTATAAATAGCAAAAGGGCTGCCTCAATCTCTTAAGGCAGCCCGCTATGTCAGATCGCGACAGCATTACACCGCTCACTAACAAACTAAGTGTGTATCTATGGTATCAGTACCGCATCGATGACGTGGATGACACCGTTGCTTGTCGTAATATCTGTTACTGTAATTCTGGCATTGTTGACAAAGGCACCATCGTTGTTGATAGAAATAGTCAAGGGTGATCCTTGCAAACTCGTGAGACGCATACCATCAAATATATTGCTCGTATTGGCTACCCCTGTCAAGGCGTGATAAGTTAATACACGTGTCAGCTCACCTTGTGGATCGGCAAGTAGTGCACTGAGGACTGCAGGGTCTACTGCTGCAAAAGCGGCATCTGTAGGTGCAAATACTGTAAATGGCCCATCGCCACTTAGCGCTGTCTCTAGACCCGCTGCTAAGACTGCTGTCTCTAGGGTGTTATGATCTGGACTATTAACGATGACATCGACAATTGTTCCATTGGCATTGCCTCTGCTGGTGCCTGTAGGTGTAGGCAAGAGTACCGCATCGATGATATGTACAACGCCATTGGCAGCTTGTATATCTGTCACTGTGATCTGTGCATTATTGACAAAGACACCGTTGCCATTGACAGAAAAATTGATATTCTGTCCTCTTAGTGTAGACATTAATAATCCATCCGTAATGATACTAGAGCCAGCAACACCACTGACGGCGTGGTACGTCAATACCTCGGTAAGTGCACCCTGTGGGTCAGCTAGTAAGCTATTGAGTACAGCAGGATCAATCGCTGCAAACGCCGCATCAGTCGGTGCGAATAAAGTAAAAGGACCCGCCCCACTCAATGCTGTCTCAAGGCCAGCTGCGAGTACTGCCGTCTCTAGTGTATTGTGATCAGGACTATTGACGACGATGTCTACAATTGTAGCAGGTGTAATTTCTGGAAGGAGAACCGCATCGATGACGTGGACAACACCATTGTCCGCTTTGATGTTGGCTACAGAAATATTTATCCCATTGATCGTAAGGGCACTTCCGTTAATGTCGAAAGTAATGTTCTGCCCTAAGAGTGTACTTATCGTCATACCATCAAAAATGTTATCTGAGGATGCTACGCCGTTGACAGCATGATGGGTAAGAATTTTTGTTAAGTCACCAGACGGATCAGCCAACAAGGCGTCGATAACCGCTGGGTCTATCATAGCGAAGGCTGCATCAGTGGGTGCAAATAATGTAAAGGGTCCAGGTCCAGAAAGTGTACCAGCCAAGTCTGCGGCGATGACGGCGGTCTCCAAGGTATTGTGATCAGGACTGTTGACGACGATATCCACTATCGATTGACTATTGACTGTAAGCTGCGTAAAAAGTAAAGTAAGGGTAATGAGTTTTGAAAAAAATTTCATAATCAGATTTATTTTATTTGATGAAAGAGAGTTTACATTTCTGAATCCACACTAATCAGTGCACATAAAATCAAAAGGGTTGCCTCCGAGAATTATTTTTTCGATTTTTTTCTGATTATCAATAGAAATTGCGTCAAGAAAGTGTCCACACCTTGAGGAGGGGTTGGCTATGGCGTGAGACAATTATGAGGATAGGTTATTGATCGCAAGGCACTAATTGTATATTTAGTGGATGGATAGGATTTCTGATTGGGCTTCTGCTTTTTCTTCGTTTATGTGGGGACTCCCACTTTTGTTTTTGCTCGTGGGCGGAGGATTCTATTTTTTAATTGTATCTCGGTTTTTACCATTTAGGTATTTTGGTCACGCCATATCAGTACTGCGTGGCAAGTATGATGATCCTGATGATCCAGGACAGATCAGCCACTTTGAGGCGCTGGCTACAGCTCTAGCAGCTACGGTCGGTATGGGTAATATTGCTGGTGTGGCAGTTGCAATCACTATAGGAGGGCCTGGTGCCGTCTTTTGGATGTGGGTGAGTGGATTGATAGGGATGTGTACCAAGTTCTTTACTTGTACGCTTGCCATATTATATAGAGGTCAGGATTCTGAGGGCACAGTGCAGGGTGGGCCGATGTATTTTATTATGGAGGGATTGGGTCAGAAGTGGAAACCATTAGCTGTATTTTTTAGTGCGGCTGGTTTGATTGGTGCCTTACCTGCTTTTAATGTCAATCAACTCACGCAGGCTATTAGAGATATCGTGCTCATACCTGCAGGGGTGGAGGTAGGGATGTGGAGTGATCTGACATCGGGGATTATTCTTATGATCATTACAGCTATTGTGATCTTAGGCGGACTAACAAGGATCAGTCGTACCACGGCAAGACTAGTACCCTTGATGGTGGCGCTTTATTTCTTAGCAGTCATAGCCATTTTGGTTGTACACCTTACAGAACTTCCAGGTTATATGAAGCTCATTTTTACAGATGCCTTTGCTGCTAGCAATTATAAAGGAGATCCGATGTTAGGAGGTGTACTGGGCGCGCTGATAGTTACGGGTATCAAGAGGGGCGCTTTCTCTAATGAAGCAGGCATAGGCACAGCACCTATGGCACATGGAGCAGCCAAGACTAAGGAGCCAGTACGTGAAGGATTGGTCGCTATGCTCGGTCCTTTTATAGATACACTTATCGTGTGTACCCTGACAGCCTTGGCCATCTTGACTACAGGTGTATGGAAATCGACAGAGAGCAATGGGGTCACCTTGACAGCCAATGCTTTCTCGGAGGCACTTCCTGGAGTTGGGCCATATATATTGATGTTGTGTATCGCCATCTTTAGTATTTCTTCTTTGTTCTCGTATTCTTATTACGGATCTAAGTGTGCAGGCTTTCTCTTTGGCGCAAAGAATAGACATTTGTACAACTATTTTTATCTAGGAAGTATCCTAGCTGGTGCTGTACTATCTCTAGATACGGTCATCAATATTATCGATGGTACTTTCGCTTTGATGGCTATTCCGACGATGATTGCCTCGCTCATCCTAGCACCTAAGGTGATGCATGCAGCCAAAAAGTACTTTGCTCAAATAACTTAATTCACTGATTATCAATGAGATATATGTGATTCTATATCAATTTATGTCTACTCATTGTCAGTTGGGCTTATATCTAAGGTGGTGGCACTGTTATTGGAGTTCATAAATAACCCATCTAAGCAAAGAAAATTTTCCAATCCTTCTTATCTACTGTCAAAAAATATGGAATTCTGTAAATAATTCAGAATTGTACAATCTTTTGTCCCCTTTTTATCGTTATACACCCTAACCAGCTGATTTGTGAGCTCCATAAGGATGTACCTCACGCTAGTTCTAGGATGATTTGAGTTTTAATCCATTCGCAATTTTCTATCCAAGGATTGCTTAATTAAAAACTTACGTGATGAAAAACTGGTCAATAATTCTACTTGCAGTACTGTGCTTCTCACTGATATCCTTTGATGTCAATTCATACGAAGGTAGCCATAAGCGATTCTCAGAGATGCCTGTTATGCGCCTTCACGTATATATGATGGGTCGAGAATCTGTCGATCCTGCACTCACTACCCAGATTTTTCAGAATGTAGAGTACCTGAATGAGGTCTTTAAGGGTGAAATCCAGTTCAGTTTAGAAGAACTGTTTATGGATCCTAATCATGCTTTCCTCCCTGATCTATATAAAAGCTTCCAAGCACATGAAAGAGAAATAGTAGAGCCTATTGTAGAACCTATAGAAAAGAAAGGGGCTATCAACATCTACCTGTTTGACACCTACGCTGAGCCTGGACATGATGCGGCCTTGATGGGCTTCACGCCATTACTCAGTGCTAGACAAGAAACCTACGCTGTCAACAGCCCGCGCTTCGACAGAATCTTGATGGCCTATGATGGTCTTAATGATAATAAGACCTTGGTGCACGAGATGGGCCATTTCTTTGGACTTAAGCATCCCTGGGAGCTGACAGATATCGCAAAGTTTAGATTGGGCATCAGAACCCATACAGATGAGGCACACAACCATATGTCTTATGGATCAGAAGTAGAGAAATTTACTACCCAGCAACTCGTCGATATGAAGAGCTACGCGATGCGTTACAGAACCTATCTGATGGATAGGGTAGTGAGAACGTATGCGGGGATATAGGAAATTAGGAAATACCTATAGCTTGCTTCATTTTATTTCACTTTCTGACCAACACCTCTGCCCGTATGGTCGTCTACAGAAGTAAAATCTATAATTATGAAGCAACAACTTTCAAATTGCAACACAGAAACGATTACAAGTTCTTATCTCAGAACTAGAACTAGAACAAGCCTACTCTCTAGCTTTCTGTTCCTACTATGCATTGGAATAACTCAAACGGGGTGTGATGATAATGTGGATTGTGCTTTAATTGATTGCTTTAATCCCAATCCCTTTTTAGAACTAAATGTTCTTCAGGATGGCCAAGACATTATTTTTGGTATGTCGCCATTAATTACACCTGAAGAAATTAGTATACAATCAGAAGAAAACGGAAATGCTTCCTTGGTTATCTTAGAAGACATAGTCGGAATACGTATCTTGAATAGTGACAGAATTACAATTGAAGTAGGTACATTAAGAACACTTGCAATAGATGTGCAAACGCAAAATATCAGTGACTCTGAGTGCTGTCCACAATTCATAATTACAAGCATCGAGCAAGATGGGGAAACACTTTGTGAAGCGGCGTGTACAGCCTTGGATATTGTGATTGAGTAGGAGGGCGGAATTAGGATTTGTAGGATGGGCGGATTTTCAGGATTATTTACTGTAAACGAAGTTTCTCATTACGAGTACGAAGATTTCTCTACTTCGCTGCGCTGCGATCGAAATGAAAAAAGTCACTCGCGGGCGGATATCCCCTACAGGGGTCTGGGGTAAGAAGAGCCTTCTTTCTTTTATTATAAGTTTCTCATTACGAGAACGAAGATTTCTCTGCTTCGCTGCGCTGCGATCGAAATGAAAAAAATGGGAATGAGTTGGCGGATAGCCGTTCAGTTTTGTTGCAATTAGGATAAAAATAGTTCCAATTGCGCGGATCGCCATTTCAGAGGTTGGAGGTAAGTAGAGCCCTCATCTACTCCGCCTCAAAAGCAAACTTCACAATATTAGCGCCCATTCTGAGTGCTTGGATTCTTTTGTCTTGAGGATCTTTGTGGACTTCTTGGTCTTCCCAGCCATCACCTAGATCTGTCTCATAAGAGTAGTAACAGACGAGTCTGCCTTCGTGTATGATGCCATAACCTTTGGCGGGGAGGTCGTCGTGCTTATGGATTTTAGGGATGCCATTTGAGAATTGGAATTTGTTGTTGTAAATAGGATGGTCAAAGGGTACTTCGACAAATTCGTGCTCTGGAAAAACTTTTTTCATCGCGGGTCTGACATAGGGATCCATTCCGTAATTGTCATCTATATGAAGGAAGCCACCCGCCAATAAATAAGTCCTTAGATTCTCAGCTTCTGCATCAGAAAAGACAACGTTGCCGTGCCCTGTCATATGGAAGAAGGGAAAATTAAATATCTCTGCGCTGCCCACTTCTACAGTAGCATAGTTGACATCCAGATTGGTGCCGAGTTGATTGTTACAGAATGCTGCAAGGTTGGGTAGGGCAGTAGGATTGGCGTACCAGTCACCTCCACCAGCATACTTGAGTAGACCCAATTTCATAGTGGGCTCAGGCGTGAAAGCGGTTAGGGTCAAAAGCAAGCCTAGGGCTAGGAGAAATTTATTCATGAGTCTTAATATTTATTGAAGTGGGATTTCTTCCCATTCACAATACCTATAACGCCACCTTTAAGAGATTTATCCCAAAAAGGTGAATTTTTTGATTTAGATGTATTGGTTTTGTTATTCAGTGTCCATTCGAGTGATGGATCAAAAAGTGTCAACTCTGCCTTGGCCCCCTTATCTAGTTCGACGGCAGGCAAGCCGAGTATCTTCCTTGGGTTGATGGATAGGCAACTGATAAGTTTGTTGATGTTGATATTCTCAGCAAAGGTATTGATGGCTGCATAACTGGTCTGTAAGCCTGTTGCGCCTGGTGCCGCATAGATGTATTCTTTCTTCTTTTCGTCTTCTTCTAGTGGGACGTGATTAGAAGAGATGACTTGTATGGTTTTCTTATTGACACCGGAGATTAAGGCTTGCCTGTCTTCCTCTGATCTTAGCGTGGGTAGCGTCTTGTAGTTGGTGTCATAACCATAGAGCGCTACTTCTGTTTTGCATAAATTGAGATAACTGACAGAACTATAGAGTTCATTTTGTTTTAGACCAGCGAGGATTTCTACACTTTCTTTGGTGGAGAGATTGTGGAGTAGAACTCTAGCATCCGTGTACTTATGCAATTGAATGTCTCTATTGAGAGTGACAATTTCAGCTAAGTTGGGGTTGCCTTTCATCCCGAGTTCTATGCTTACTAGGCCTTCATTGACCAAGCTGTCATTGGCTAAGGCAGGATCAACTGGACGGTGTATAATCAACCCGTTGATACCCTTGCTGTAGTCTAGGGCCCGCATCATCAGTCCACTCGAGGTAATCGTCTGATGGCCGTCAGAAAAAGCTACGGCTCCACTACGGGACAAGTCTATCATCTCCGTTATCTCTTCCCCTTGGCAGTTTTTGCTGATAGCCGCTATAGGGTATAAGTCTACGGTATTAGACGCCGACTGATTAAGGATGTATTGTACAGCAGATCTATTGTCGATTACTGGATGCGTGTTAGGGAAGACTGCTACGGAAGTATACCCTCCAGAAGCTGCTGTCTTACATAAGGTGTCTAGCGTCTCTCTATGCTCGAAGCCTGGCTCTCCGACTGTCGCACCGATATCCAACCAACCTGGCGATAAGTGCAAGTCTTTGGAGCTTATGGTCTTAGCAGTACTGTCATTAATCCTGGTGCCTATTTTTTCAATAACTCCATTTTTTATCAAGAGATCTCTCTTGGTATTATGGAGTTCGTGCCCAGGGTAGATTATTTTTACATTTTTGATTAACAACAGCATCAGTCGATTAGATTAAACTTTCCAGAATCTCAATAATAAAGTTTCTATTGCTAAAAATATCAGAGCCAATATAAGACACCATCTCCAAAAAGTAATTCCTTGATCTTTTTCTTTGATGATAGTGCTGAGATCTGCCTCCATAGAATTGGATAAAATATTGGCAGCTGCACCATACCTTGATTCTAGATCTGACTTGGAGAGATTGGCAAGATTGGACTCTATTCTGTCATAATTAAAGGCTAGACCTTTGACAACTTCGTCCTTTAGCGTCACATCATAGAAGCCCGCCTTCCGTATCATATTATTGAATGTCAGTACAGCAGTACTCCCCTTATTGTTTTGACCTGGAATAAATTCTTCCTCCCCTTTTATTTTAAAAATAAGCTCATTGCTTGTGGCAGCCGTTTTAGTTTCTGTAAAATTATCTTGACCAATTGTATACGCTATCTTGTCATCTTGAGTTGCAGAAAATGCCACCTTGTAGAGTAAAGGAACAAAGACCTCCGCATTTATGGTTAGATCACTATACTTCTTGTCAATCGGTGCTGCAGAAACATAAAGGTTGCCCTTATCTTGTTTGTATTTGGTGATATAGTTTTGCCCATTTCTGTATTCCAACAACTGCTCTCCACCACGATTGCTGTAGTTAGAAAAAGTGTAGTTGCCTTTGGTGACGGGCAACTTTACATTTCGTGTATTGCTCTGATATACATTGCTAAAGATAAACTCACTCGTATTGATCTTATGCACAGACATCTCTTCTTTGTTCCAGCCCGTAATGTTATTGGCATTCATTCTGGTCAAGAAATTATTGTAGCTCGTCTGATCGCAATCTGCTCCTGGAAAAACTAGAACATTACCACCATTACTAGAAAAAGTTTTGAGCTCTGCAGCAAGTCCAGAACTGATCTTCCGCAAGTCAGAAAGGATGACCAAGTCTGTGTCTTTGAGTTCGTCGTATTTGATGCTAGAAGAGCTAACATTCGTCAATTCAAACTGTGGCAACCCTTTGAAGAGGGCCGTCATATACTTGTTGGTATTTTGTTCGTGTACTGATATAACTTTTAGCTTCTCCTTGACATTGAAATTGATGTAATAGTCATCATCAAATTGGATGGGGTAGTCATCAATTTTTATTTTCATTCGTTGCCATCCTGCCTCTGAGACTAGTAAGTTGACGGTGTCTACTACGCTGCTATTAGGGGGGAGGTCTACGGTGCCTTCAGGTCTCGTCTGTCCATTGTGCTCTATGCTAAGTCGGACGTCATCCTTCTGTTCTGGACTGTGGTTTTTAAGTCGGACATAGAGTTTGTTATTTTGATTGATGGACGGGATCACGGATTCGAACCAAGCACTATCTATCGTAATATTGTTTTCTTTTACTGCTTGGAATGGGAGGAGGTTGACTTCTAGGGTTGTATCCTGCGCCAATTCCATATTAGTTATACTCTCTTGAAAATCAGAGAGTAGGTAGATGATGTGATTGCCTTCTTTAGGACTCGTTTGTTTTTGTTTATAGAAGACGTTGGACAGTTTATTAACTTCTGCGCTCACTTCTATCTCTTCTATGGCCTCGATACTGTTTTCCTTATTGATCCATCGCTGTTGTGCACCTTTAAGTTCGTGGCTCATTATCTGAAATTGGTCAGCAGCATCATAGGCTTGTACAATCTCTTCTGCTTTCTTCTTCGCTTTGTCAAGTAGAGGCACATCTTCGGAAGAGGCCATCATACTATTGGAGTTATCGATGAAGATGCTGACATAATTCTTGCCTTGCTTGACGGCTTTGTCTTTATTGAGAAATGGCTGTGCAAAGGCAAATATCAAAAAGGCAAAGGCCGCTAGTCGCGATAGGAGTACTAGCAGATTCCTGACCTTGTTTCTAGTGCTTTTTTCTTCCTTTATTTCTTTAAGGAATTTGACATTGGTGAAGTAGACTTTCTTGAATCGTCTAAAGTGAAAAAGATGTATAATAATGGGCAGTGCGAGTGCTAGTAGTGCCCAAAGAAGCCAAGGATGTAAAAACTGCATATTTGCTAGAAATGGTGAATCCCTTCGGATTCGAGAGTTTTAGACCAGATTAAGTAATTCTCAGGTGTAAAAATAATGGTTTTTGAGGTAGGAAATACCGCGTTTTGAGGGGGATAACACCCTAAGATATAGCGGATAAACATTGAATTTGCTAAGTATCTAGGCCGGTCTACAGATCAAATACGCCATTCTATGTATAATAACACTAATGGCCGGAACTGATGGTGCCTTATAGCCAGAGTGTACAAACCACTATAGGGTACAACTTACGCCTAGTTTCTTTTTAAAGTTATAGAGCCTTTCTGAGTTTGTAATCTAGAGTTAGAGACATACGAGCACTGCCAAAGGTAAACGTCCTCTTCTAGAATGTCTCCAAGCCAATATCGTCGTGTCTGTAAGTTGTGGTTCCAAGAATCTTCTTCAGCGTTAAGATAAGATCTAGATATAAATAATCTTGGTGCAGGTTGTTTTATCAATACAGCTGCAATCGTATAATTATTCTTTTTCTTTTACAGAAACAAATTGGTCATAGAGACTTAGACCGTCCGTATAGCCTTAAAAATTCTCCAGCTAATTGAAATGTAGATGCCTCATTATATGTGGAGAGAAATGGGTCAAGTGGTTGTGGGCAGAGGGTAAGCATATCATTGTTTTCTCATCAAGATCTGGCCTTAACTTGGCAAAAAATAGGGATTATCAGCAGTATTCCCGTTACTCTATCCTATCAAAAGGAGAATTAAGCTTATTATTAGACCGACGTTTTTCAAGTGTGCTTTGTAATTCCTTGGAGTTAGGTTTTATTCCGAAAAGGCACCTTGTCAGCCGATACACATTTTTGATACTATAGAGATAAAGAAATGAAAAAGATACTCTTACTGTCTTTTGCCCTACTAGGCCTACACTTAACCACGACGCTTGCTCAAGAACTGGATATGGAGCAGTTTAAGGAGATGGAATTTAGAAACATAGGCCCCGCAGGGATGAGTGGTCGTATAACCGCCATCGATGTCAACCTCCGAGATAAAGACCATATATACGTGGGTGCGGCCTCCGGTGGTGTTTGGGAGTCCAAAAATGGTGGGATTAATTGGCAACCCCTTTTTGACGAGCAGCCCACGCAGAGTATAGGGTCGATCGAGATTAATCAAGATAATCCCTCGGAGATCTGGGTAGGTACTGGTGAAGGCAATCCTCGTAACTCGCATAATAGTGGCGCAGGGATATATAAGACGGTTGATGGCGGTAAGACCTGGACCTGTATGGGCCTAGAGGAAACCAAACTTATACACAGAGTCATCGTCAATACGAAGAATACAGACAATGTCCTCGTCGGTGCTATGGGTTCTGCTTGGGGCCCGTCTAAGCATCGAGGGATCTATAAGACGTATGATGGTGGCAAGACGTGGAAGCAAACCCTCTATGTCGGTGATAATGTAGGTGTGGCGGATATGGTCGCTGACCCTTCTAATCCCAATAAAATACTGGCTGCAATGTGGGAGTTTGGACGGACACCGTGGGGCTTTAACTCAGGTGGAAAGGGATCTGGACTCTACCTCACTTATGACGGTGGAGATACGTGGAAGAAATTAACGGACAAAGAAGGCCTACCCAAAGGCAACCTCGGACGTATGGGTCTAGCCTTTGCACCCTCTAAACCTAACGTTGTCTATGCTCTCATAGAAGCCAAAGCCAATGGTCTCTACAAAAGTACCGATGGTGGTGAAAAGTGGTCTCTAGTCTCCACTAAAAATATCGGGAACAGACCCTTCTACTACGCAGAAATCTATGTCGATACACAAAATGAAAATAGAATCTATAACCTCTGGTCTTACGTGAGCCGGTCAGAAGATGGTGGCAAGACCTTCAAAACAATTATGGATTACGGTAATAATGTCCACCCAGATCATCACGCCTTTTGGATAGATCCCGATGATTCTAATTATCTCATAGATGGTAACGACGGTGGACTAAATATTTCTAGAGATGGAGGTGCCAATTGGCGCTTTGTAACCAATCTGCCTGTAGGGCAATTTTATCACGTCGATGTCGATAATGATTTTCCGTACAACGTGTATGGGGGGATGCAAGATAATGGCTCGTGGGTAGGGCCAGGCTTTGTGCTAAAGCGTGGTGGCATTACCAATCACGATTGGCAAGAGTTGTATTTCGGAGATGGATTTGATGTGGCGCCTCTCAAGAATGACAGTCGTTATGGCTATGCGATGTCACAAGAGGGGAATGTAGGCCTATGGGATAGAGTGACAGGCCGGACCCACTTTGTCAAGCCGCAACATCCAGATGGGGAAGAGTTGAGATTTCACTGGAATGCGGCCCTAGCGCTGGACCCTTACAATGATAATGGTCTCTATTTCGGTACACAGTATGTGCATAAGAGTAACGACAAAGGTCACAGCTGGGAAATTATTTCTCCCGACCTCACAACCAACGATACGATCAAGCAAAATCAATCCAAGAGTGGTGGCCTTACCCTAGATATCACAGGGGCAGAAAATCATACGACGATCCTTTGCATCTCGCCGAATACTTTTGACAAAGATGTGATCTGGGTCGGAACCGATGATGGCAACCTTCAAGTGACAAGAGATGGTGGTAGCAACTGGAACAATGTCAATAATAAACTGTCAGGCCTACCTAAAAATGCGTGGATACCACAGATTGTCCAGTCGAGTATCAACAAGGGTGAGCTCTTTGTGGTGGCCAATAATTATAGACAAAATGATTGGTCAGCGATGCTCTATCACTCCACAGATGGAGGACAGACCTTTAAAAGAATTATTGACGATAAGGATGTGGATGGCTTTGTCCTTTCTGTAGTCCAAGATCATAAGAATGAAAATCTGATCTTTGCAGGTACAGATGTAGGTTTGTACTTCTCTCTTGATAGGGGCGGGTCGTGGCAGAAGTGGGGCAAGGACTTGCCTTCCGTACAGATTCGAGATATGAAAATCCAAAAAGAGTTCGATGATTTGGTCTTAGGGACTTTTGGGCGATCGTTTTGGGTGTTGGATGATATTGCACCGCTGAGAGCTCTTGCAGATGATAAAAAATTGCTAGATGCAGACTTAAAAGTGTTTGAGCCAGGGACAGCCTATCTGACATCGAGTCGATCGTATCAAGGTATAAGATTTGTTGCGCAAGGAGATTTTGCAGGACAGAATAAGAGAGGTGGTGCCAACTTTACAGTCTGGAATAAGCCTCAAGAAAAAGAAGAGAAAAAAATGGACAAGTCTGCGGAGATGAAAGACGCAGACAAGAAAAAAGGCAAGAAAAAGAACAGGGTGAAAGAGAAGAAGAAAGAGGTCGATAAGACTATGGATAACAAAGAAAAAAGCGATAAAGCAGGAGAGGGAAAAGATAAGAATAAAAAAAAGGAGGAGTGCCTAATCTATGCCATCGATAGCTCAGGCGACACCATCAGAACCATAAAGAGAAAACTCAAAGAAGGCATCAACAGAATCAGTTGGTCACCCAATGCTAAAGGTGTCGACTTCCCTAGACGCAACGATCCTAAGGAAAAAACAGAGCCAGGTGGGATGCCGATTTTGCCAGGCACTTACAAGATGGTTTTCGACTACAAGGGACAAAAAGATTCTACTATGCTCAGAGTAGAGCTAGACCCAAGAGTCGATCATAGCCAATATGATACAGCTGCTAAGGCTGCTGCCACCAAGGCATTCTATTCTAAGGTAGAGAAGGTGACTCAAGCTTATGACAATCTTAAAGAAGCTAAGAAGTCTATGGGCTTGCACAAAGAAATTATCGCCGTACAAGAAGATACCATCAAGAAAGAGCATATGAAGCTGCATAAGGAGATCACTGGACAGATTGATTCCCTAATGAATCTTTATCTCTTACCAGAAAGTAAAAAGACTGAGTATCGTGATGATTCTCATACCTTGATGAGCAAGGTATGGAATGCGAGAAGATTTCTAGGCACATCTACGGCAGGACCTACACCTAATGGCCGCTATGCTGTTGCGACCGCCGAGCGCCAAGCAACAGAAGTTGTGTCGGGTATCAATACCTTTTTTGAGGGAGACTGGAAGGATTATCTCGATAAGATAAAAGCCTTGAAGTTGGATATTTTTAAAGAATTTGATAGGGTAGAGATGGGGGATAACTAGTGGAGCTGCATTGTTGGGCAAGTATTTAGGCTCAACCCCTTTTTTCCATGTCGACCTTGCATAGACATCTTGTTCTATTGTTTTTCAGATGATATCCAGTAGTGATTTAGAAGTAGATTTCTCCGCTCCCTTCGGTCGGTCGAAATGGAAAGGGAATATGATGATGTTGACTAGTTATTTATTGAAATAACTTTTCCATGTCGACCTTCTGGAGACATCTTGTTCTATTGTTTTCAGACGATATCCAGTAGTGATGTAGGAGTAGATTTCTCCACTCCCTTCGGTCGGTCGAAAAGGAAGGTGTATATGATGATATTGACTAGTCATTTATTGTAATGACCTTTTTCCATGTCGACCTTGCGGAGACATCTTGTTCTATAGAACTACGATCTAGTTGCTTAATAATATAGAAATCAATACATCATTCCTCTGTGTACAGGAAGTTACTGTTCAAAGAGTTCCAATTTGGGTTCTCTTGATTTATTAGCCATTCTTTCTTTTTTCTAGACCATCTTTTCAGTTGCTTCTCTCTAGCTATAGCCTCATTTACGTATTGATACACTTCGTAGTAAATCAAGTTGTAGCAACTGTATCTTCCTGTAAAGGATTTACTCGATTCTGACTGTTTGTAATGTTCGTGAAGTCTTCTTTTAAGGCTATTGGTATTGCCGATATAGAGAACTGTCTTTCTAGGATTCGTTAGAATATAGACATAGAAAGTATAGTCTCTTTTCATTTTTGAAGTATGTATCTGGCTAAAGTTATCATATATTTTCCATAATGAGACTAAAAAAATATCTGTTAGATTATTTTTTAAGTGAATTATACAGAGTCGTTGTGTTATGATGTATTCTATTTAATATATCACATTGACATAGAAGTAGATTTCTCCGCTCCCTTCGGTCGGTCGAAAAGGAAAGGTTGTATGATGATGTTGACTAATTATTTACTGTAGTCACTTTTTCCATGTCGACCTTGCGGAGACATCTTGTTCTATTGTTTTTTAGACGATATCCAGTAGTGATGTAGAAGTAGATTTCTCCGCTCCCTTCGGTCGGTCGAAAAGGAAAGGGAATAAAAAGTTGTGTACAAGTAATTTTGTTGCAACCCCTTTTTCTATGTCGATCT
>CALFUU010000165.1 GCA_937929835.1 uncultured Saprospiraceae bacterium
CCTTGAGTTTTGATGAATTCTTATTGGCAGCTAATAGCCAGTTGCATAAAGCATATGCGCATTATCTAACAGAAGAGACAATCGGTCCAATACCAGAAACTTTCTTTAATCCCATTTCTGAAATTTTCAAAGAGTACATTATGTGTGGCGGGATGCCTGAGGTCGCTAGCACCTATCTAGAAACCAACTCGATACAACAGGCGACGGAGGTCAAGAAAAATTTGCTGCGCTCTTACAGCTCTGATTTTTCTAAATACATAGAACGGAAGGATGCAGTAAAAGTGGGGTACATATGGGAGTCCCTGCCATCTCAGCTAGCCAAAGAGAATAAAAAGTTTTTTTATAAAGCTGCGAGGGTAGGGGCCAAAGCTCGAGAATATGAAGCCGCTCTGTTATGGTTGATCAGATCAGGGCTGGTCCTCAGAGCCTCAGATGTTTCTGTACCTCGACTACCTCTTGCCACCTACAATGATTTGTCTGCTTTTAAGTTGTACGTGCTAGATGTCGGGTTGCTCTTTGCGATGAGTAAGTTAGAGCCAAGCAATTATATTAATGCGGCGACACTTTTTACCGAATTCAAAGGCGCCTTGACAGAAAATTATATTGCCCAAGCCCTAAGATATCAGGGAATAGAAGGCCTCCACTATTGGACAAGTGCAGGAAAAGCGGAAGTGGACTTCTTACTCTTAAAGGGTAAAACAATTTTTCCAATTGAGGTAAAGTCTAGTCTTAATACAAAAGCCAAAAGCCTAAGAGTCTATAAGGACAAGTATGCACCCAAGATGAGCATTGTCCTGTCCGCCAATAATCTCTTGCTGAATGAAAGTAATCTTAGGATACCTCTTTTTTATGCTGAACATATAATGAGATTTGTAGATAAAGTTGAGAAACAAAGTTCTGAAACGAGGCCTCTATAAGCGAGTGATTGATTCTATGGAGATAGGATTTCACAAAGAATTATTCAAAAAAGCCTTAGTACAGACGAACTGGCTTTTTGTGTGCTCAAACCTAGCCAGTCACCGCCTCAGAATTTTCTATTCTTGATTTTCATAGCTTCATTGAGCAACTTGAAGTCTAGCTGTCCCTGATTCGCTTTTAGATGGTCACAGATGATGAGTGCCTTGGTAATCTTGAGGTCTATGTTCTTTACTTTGGCGACAAGATGGATGAGATTACGCTTCTTACCATCTGTCAATTGCTCAAAATATGTTTCTCCTTCTGGATCACTGTCTAGGACTTCCTGGAATTCCTGTGGCATCTCCATACCATACTTGCTCGTATCTTTTTCTAGTCGTACCGTCACCGCTTCGCCTTTAGCGAGTCCATAAGCTTTGAGGCGTTTCTTATTTAGAATGATGAAGTGATTGCCATCCCCCTTAGGCATCAGACCTGCGTGAAAGTAGGGGTGGTCATTGACCGTGCAGAGAACACGCTTGTTGCCATCTGCAGTTATCTTATCGACGACCGCTTTGGGGATTATGATATGCTTATAGTAGACCTTGCTGTCGAGTAATCCTATAGTCGTTTTAAACTTCATACCTAGTCTTGTGTCAGTACCAGAAGCTTCATCATCTCCTTCGCTGCAAAGGCTGCCTTTTCTTTGAGATAGGTCCTGTCTGTTTCGTCGCCCACCTCATAGATAATCGCCTCAGCACCAAACTCTAGATAGAACCAACCCTTGGTCATCGGAGAACTGAGATCGTAAGCTTCTTCATTAGGTCCATAACCCTGATCAGAGAGCGCTTGGATCCAAAGATCTTTGAATGGAAAAATCTTGGAGACGCGGTTAGCCGTATGGGTATAGATGACGTCTTCTTGTGTGGAGTGGAAGTCTAGGCCCAGCAGCACTTCATTGTTGTGGGCTTTGGTCTGTTGGAGTATGTGTGTAGCCACGATGCGAGGCTCTTCTTGGCGGAATTTCCCCCAGTCTCTATTGAGGTCGATACCGCCCGCATTGTGCCTCCAATGTCCGAGATCGACCCCGTCCGGATTGATAAGTGGGTAGGCCAGTATCCTGAATTTTTTTCTAAAAGCATTGGCCAGTGGGTTGTCTTGTAAGATCTCCTCGACAAATCGCTCCATCGCCATATAGCCACTGATCTCTGGGGGATGTGTCCTGCTAAAAATTAATAGGGCAGGCTTATCATCTGGCAACCCTTCGCCTAGGTCAAGATAGTCTATGTCTCTACCGAGCTTGGACTGTCCTACAGTGTTAGTCTTGATGTGTGGGTGGGCGCTGGTCAGGTTGGCTATCCAGCTTTTAGTATAGCTAGAAGGTCGCAGTTCTTGTGCCGCAATATAGAGTTGCTCCCGCCCTAGGGCCAAATCTCTCAGTGTAGCGATATTTCCAGCCTTTAGTGTATCGAATGTAGTACTGTCCATAGGCTCGTAAGGGCTGTCTGATATGCTCACCTTAGGCCAGTAACGATGCTTATAATCTCCCGTATATATTTCTAAATCTATCGTGGCACCCTCTGGTGCATTGATCCAGAAAGCATAGTGCGGACTTTCATTAATTGGTTCGTTTTCTGGAAGGATGGAGACTCTATAGGTGCTGTCGTTGACCTTAGTAAAGTCATTGGCTCGGGCACCATCAAACTGGTTGCTGAGCTGGATGCCGTCAATACTGTAAAGTTTTTTCTCTTGAAGGAGGATGGCTCTATCCTGGGTGTCTACCGGTGAAGGGAAGGCGTGCTCCGTCAGAACTTTAGAAGACTTACAAGCCACTAAAGTTATGAGTAAGCCAAAGAAACAATTCCTTATGATTCTATGATGGTTCACCATTGATGTTTACTGCGCTACAATTTTTCTTTAAGATATTTTCCAGTATGAGATCGCTTGATCTTTGTAAGGCCTTTGGGTTGCCCTTGGTAAAGGAGCTCTCCACCGCCTCGCCCTCCATCAGGACCCAAGTCGATGACCCAGTCCGCAGATTTGATGACTTCCATATTGTGCTCTACGATTACAACAGTATGGCCTTTTTCTACCAAGGCATTGAGTGCATCGAGGAGTCTGTTGATGTCGTGGAAGTGGAGGCCAGTCGTGGGCTCATCAAAGATGAAAAAGATTTTTTCACTGCTCTGTTCCTTGCCTAGATAAGAGGCGAGCTTGACTCTCTGAGCTTCTCCACCTGATAAGGTGTTAGAACTCTGTCCTAGTTTCACATAACCCAAGCCGACATTATAGAGCGGCTGGATTTTTTTTATGATGTCCTTCTTTTCTTCAAAGAATTCTAAGGCTTCCTCTACAGATAGATTGAGCACATCATAGATGCTTTTTCCTTTGTATTCTACTTCTAGGATTTCCTTTTTGAATCGTTGGCCTCTACAGTCTTCGCAGATCAGTTTGACATCAGCGAGAAACTGCATTTCTACAGTCTCTTCTCCTTCGCCTTTACATTTTTCACAGCGACCGCCCTCTACATTAAAGGAAAAATGCTTGGGGGCTAAGCCTTTTATTTTGGCTGATTGTTGGCTAGAAAAGAGAGACCTTATCGCATCATAGGCCTTGACATAGGTGGCTGGATTGGATCGGCTTGACTTGCCTATCGGACTCTGATTAATGAGTTCTACCTTGGTGATCAGCTTAAGGTCTCCAGTTAGAGATTTAAATAATCCTGGTGCTTGCGAGATGGTTTCTCCCAGTTTTTTCTTGAGTGCTGGAAATAAGATTTGCTTGACCAGTGTTGTTTTTCCTGAGCCAGATACGCCAGTGACGACGGTCATCGTGTTGAGCGGAAAGGTGGCGTTGACATCTTGTAGGTTATGTTGTCGTGCTCCTTTGAGTTCTATTTTATTGACGACTTTTCTACGTTGCTTGGGTGTAGGAATAGATTTTTTGCCCGTTAGATAGGCGGCTGTCAGACTCTTACTTGTTGCTTTCTTAAAGTTGGCATAAGTGCCAGAATAAACCAGCTCGCCACCAAAGATACCAGCGAGTGGTCCTATGTCTATGATGTGATCAGCTGCATCGATAACTTCTTCTTCGTGCTCGACGACGATGACGGTATTGTTTAGATCTCTGAGCCCTTTCAGTACACGGATAAGATTGCCAGTGTCCTTGGGATGTAGTCCTATGCTGGGCTCATCTAGGATGTACAAGGAGTTGGTGAGGTTGCTACTCAGGGTCCGCGTTAAGTTGATACGCTGACTCTCTCCACCACTGAGGGTAGAGGAAATTCTATCTAGGGTCAGATAGGCTAGGCCTACATCCAGCATTGTTTTTATTCTTGTATTGACCTCCACAAGAATTCTTTTGGCGATATCTGCATCGTGTTTGCTTAGCTTCATTTTGCTAAAAAAAGATTGCAGCTCATCTATGGGGATATTGATGAGATCCTTGATGCTCTTATCATTGATCTTGACATAGTCCGCCTCAGGTCGCAGCCGACCGCCATTGCAATCTGTACAGGTGGTCCGTCCCCTGTAGCGTGCCATCATTACTCTGTTCTGTATCTTATAGGCTTTGCGCTCCAGCTCTGAGAAGAAGGCTCTTATGCCATAATCTCCATTCCATAAGAGATTAACTTGCTTGGCAGTCAGATCTTTGTATGGCTTGTGTATGGGAAACTTACCTGTCGCAGGATTACTGATAAACATATCCCGCCACTGACTCGTTTTTTGCCCTGTCCAGCAAGCTACGGCTCCATCATATACTGATAGATTTTCGTTGGGAATAACCTTATAGGGATCTACGCCGATGATGCGGCCATAGCCTTCACAGGTTTTGCAAGCGCCATAAGGATTGTTATAATTAAAGAGCTGATGGGAGGGCTCCAAAAAGAGTATGCCATCTAATTCAAATCTATTGTTGAAACCGACCTGCTCTTCTGTGTCCATTAGGTCTAGCACAAGCTCTCCATCACCTTCATAAAAAGCGGTTTGGACAGAATCAGCTATACGCTTGAGATTGTCTTCTTCTCCATTATTGACAAATCGATCTATGAGGATTAAGATCTCATTGGTCTTAAGCTTAGAGGTCATTGACTTAAGCCATTTGGGTTTGGCTTCGAGGATGTCTTCTATATGCTCTAGTTTCTTTTTTCGCATCACTCGCGTGTAGCCCTTTTGGATGAGTACCTTGAGTTGTGTCTCTAGGGTCCGATCACTATACTTTGTGGAGAGTGGGCAGAAGAGCTGGATTTTTGCATTTTTCTTTTGCTTGATGATATAGTCTACCACATCAGAGACTTGATGTTTTTTGACGAGGTCTCCTGAGACGGGGCTGTAGGTCTTTCCGATCCTAGCAAAGAGCAATCTGAGGTAATCGTAGATCTCGGTCATAGAGCCGACGGTCGACCGGGCATTGCCAGTGGTGACTTTTTGTTCTATGGCTATAGCGGGACAGAGTCCGTGTATGTAGTCGACCTCTGGTTTCTTCATACGACTCATGAACTGTCTCGCATAAGAGGATAGGCTTTCTACATAACGACGTTGTCCCTCGGCATAGAGGGTGTCCATAATCAGTGAGGACTTGCCAGAGCCCGATAGCCCTGTCACAACAATTAGTTTGTCTTTTGGGATTTCGACAGTTAGATTTTTGAGATTATTGGAGTTGGCGCCTTTGATGACGATAGATTTGCTAACTGTTATTGCTTTCGCCTTGGACTTTGTCATAGTACCAAAGGTATAAAAGGTATGGTCACACAAGTGCCTCTATTTGTCACTATTTAGCCAATGTTTATTTCATCTAAGATGTACGCTACTTTGGCTTTATTGTTGACCTTAAGACTATCCAAGTCCTTGAGGCTTAAGTCCCTATATGAAGCACTTTATATTATTGTTCTTATCAGTAGCGATGTGTGCTGTTGGCGAATGCCAAAGTCCCAATAAGCTTATTTTTTCCTCCCTTACGACAGAGGATGGCCTACCATCTAATAGGACGACCTGTACTTTTAAGGATCACAAGGGCTTTGTGTGGGTTGCATGTAGCGAAGGGCTGGCGAGATATGATGGAGATGAGCGCTTTGAGATATTTACAAGTAGTAATCAATCAGCAATAAAATCCGATTTTGTTACGGTCATAAGTCAAGATCAAAATCAGAATATATGGATCGGCACGAAGCAGGGGGGTGTAACCAAATATAGCTATACGGAGGATATCTGGACTAATTATAGCTTTGATCGTAACGATAAGCATTCCCTTTCTAATGATGAAGTTCTTAGCATTCTAGTAGATCGGAACAACAAGGTCTGGATAGGCACCGAAGATGGTCTAAACATATATAACGAAGAGACAGATTCCTTCTGGAGGTATCAGGTCGGCAGTGGGGAGTATAGCCTCAAGTCAAGAGCAATATTAGAGATATATGAAGATGACAAGGGTCATATATGGCTAGGGACTTGGGGTAGTGGTTTTTATCTGGTATTGGATAATGAGAGAGCAGATAGTCTAGAGTTTAGACAGTTTGGCTTAGAAGCGGAACTGGAGCACATCTGGAAAATTATACAAGTCAGTGATACGGAATACTGCTTGGGATCCTATCATCATGGCCTGGTCTATCTCCAGGCAACAGGTGAGTTATCAGATATCAAGGAGGATCAAGATTGGGATTTTGTAAACAAGACATCAATTGTAAATAATAGCAGGCTGGATGCTATATCATCTAACACAGTATTTGACATAGTGGCCAGAGGACAAGATCTGTGGCTGGCTACTCCCTCAGGACTCTCTATATTATATGATTATAAAGCTCAGTTGCGTACTTGGGCTCTTGATACTACAGGTGGTGCCCAGCACTTAAGTTATGTCAAGGAAGTAACCGACCCTAGGAGTCAGTCATCAATAATCGATAATGACATTATACATCTGAGTGTAGATGATGAGGGCTTGTTATGGGTGGCGACCGCTGGAGGCTTGAGTTGTTATAGTATCTATAATAATCAGGTAGAAAACTTGGAGCTGGTGGAGAACTTCTACTCACGGCCTAGCACAGAAAATATAGTCATTATCGGTGATGAGCTCTGGCTTACCGATGGGATAAGCATTGTGTCTTATAATATCCATACTGGCAAGCGCAATACATATGCAGAACAGATACAGAAAATTATACGCGGCAAAACCTCCTCTTGCATCTCAACAAATAAAAAGGGTGCACTCTTAATTGCTGCAGATGATGGTCTATTTGTTATAGATGTTAAGAACTGGACACACCAGTTTTATGCAGCACCAGCTGAGATTCTCCGACAGGTTACGACCTTTTTTGCCAAGACCATATATGTCGATAGACAATCCAGATATTGGCTAGGTATGCAGACAGGTTTGGTTATAATTGACCCCACTACAGGAGAGTTTAGTCTAGCGTCATCTTCACAGCCTGATGGACTTACAGATGACTCTGTATCAGATATAGTGGAGGATGCAGAAGGCAATATTTGGGTCAGTACCTATACCGGACTCAACAGGGTCATCTCTGAGTATCCAGACCTGAAGTTTCAGCAATATATGTCAGACACAGAGGACAGCTTAACTATACAGAGCAATAGGATACTGGCCTTGCACAGCTCAAAAGACTATCTCCTGATAGGCAGTGAGCACGGTCTTATCCTTTATGATTATGCCACTCAAAAGTTTCAACTACATAACCCAGAGGAGAATAATTCATATATACATACCGTGTATAATGTCAACGATACTATTGTCTGGGGAAGTGAGACAGAGGGCCTATATCGCTATAACTTGTTGGATCATAGTGTCGATAATTTTACGAGTACAGATGGGATACAGGACTTGACCTTTTCTGTAGGGGCGGTTTCGTCTGATGCGCAGGGCAAGTTATATTTCGGTAACGTGAGTGGTGTGGTGGGCTTGTCTCCAAG
The DNA here is from genome assembly GCA_937929835.1 of uncultured Saprospiraceae bacterium. Lineage (GTDB taxonomy): Bacteria > Bacteroidota > Bacteroidia > Chitinophagales > Saprospiraceae > RFSX01. The sequence continues at coordinate 7,818 of CALFUU010000165.1, forward strand.
AGATTACCTAGAAACCCATAGCCAACCTAAAGTCTATGTCACCAGCGCCTATATAATCGGCAAAGACAGTTCGAGAATAACTTCTCTACTGAAAAACGATAATACTATAAAGTTGCGCCACAATGATTACTATCTCAGGCTCGCCTATGTAGGTCTCAATTATAACCAACCCACTAGCACCTCATTTGCACATAAGTTAGAGGGTTTTGATGAGGACTGGGTTTTTACGGATAGTCCCAATTATATCACCTACACTAATCTCAAAGCAGGATCTTATACTTTCAGAGCCAAGGCAAAAAACAATGAAGGTACGTGGGCCGAGTTGGACGAGCCACTAAAAATTATAGTCGTACCAGCATTCTGGCAGCGATTGTGGTTCTGGGGATTGATGGCTCTTCTTTTTTTCCTAAGTATCGCGTTGGTGTTTAAAATGTATACGCAGACAGTAAGAAAGCGAAATAAGAAACTAGAAGTGCTTAATCACCAGCTGAGTGATGAAGTCAGACAGCGTACCCAGATTGCAAAAGAACTCCAGCGGAGTGAAGACAATCTCAAAGCAACCAATACCGAATTGATGCGATCTAATAAGCAGCTCGAGGAATTTGCTTATATCGCCTCTCACGATCTCAAAGAACCCCTCAGGACTATAGGTACTTTTACAGAACTCAGCAAGCGAAAAATGAAGTCGGAAGACAAGAAGCTTACTGAGTATATGGATATCGTCAAGAGTGCCGTCGCGCGAATGCACAATCTAGTGGACAGTATTCTCACATTTTCGTCGATAGGTAAGGGGAGCCTCAAGTTATCCAAGGTTGAGCTCAAGAATATAATAGATGGTAATCTACTCGACTTAAAGGAGATGATATCAGGAAAGGGTACCGATGTGACGATTTCTCCTTTGCCTGCCTTATGGGGTGACAGAAGTCAATTAAGTATGCTATTTCAGAATCTCATCTCCAATGGGGTTAAGTTCAATACCTCTGACAGCCCTTATCTCAAGATTTATACAACAAAAGAATCGGATAATAAGTATTTCCACATTGTAGTAGAAGACAATGGTATAGGGATCAATAAAGAGTATCAGAGCAGGATATTTGAGCTGTTCAAGCGATTGCATTCGTCCTCCGAATTTGAAGGTACAGGTATAGGCTTGGCTGTCTGCAAGCAAATAGTAGAGCTGCATGAGGGAAAACTAGCGATAGACTCTGAGGTAGGACAAGGCACTAAGTTTATCATCTCCCTGCCTAGATATAAAGATGATGCCGTATAACATCTTGAGATACAGTTAATAGCAACGTCTTTACATTTGGTTGAAATAAAAGGACCTTTATCTCGTTAATTTGATGTTAATGATAATCTACACTGGCATTTACAGTTTAAATGTCTTTTATTTGGAGTATTCTTTCACAAAAATCATTGCGTATAAGCTACGTTCTCTACACTAATAAATGTTTTAACCGATTTACCGGACACTTAATAGTTAGATATGAACGTGCAACAGCTTACGGACAAGGTGCTCATACAGCAGTACCTCAAAGGCAATGACCAAGCTTTTCAAGTATTAGTAACGAGACATAGAGAAAAAATCTATACCTCTATATATCTGTTTACCAAAGATCCTGATCTATCTAATGATATCTTTCAGGATGTCTTTATCAAGATTATAGATACCCTCAGAAAAGGGAAGTACAATCACGAAGGAAAATTTCTTCAGTGGGCGATGAGAATCTCCTACAATATGTGTGTAGATAACTTCCGTAAGTCCAAGAGAAGAACCAAGATTTCCTCCACAGAGACCTTCGATATCTTTGATGTCCTAGAGTCCAAGGATGATAATATGGAAACAACTATGATCAAGAGTCAGCTACACACCAAGGTCAGAGCGCTCGTCGATCAGCTGCCTGAGGAGCAAAGAGAAGTTGTCATACTGAGACATTACGCTGATATGAGCTTCAAAGAAATATCAAAGCTGACAAGAGTTAGTATCAATACAGCTCTCGGTCGTATGCGCTATGCCCTGATCAATATGCGAAAGATGGCTAACGAAGTGGAACTGGTTGCTTCATAATAGCGTTAAAGAATTAATTCGATATATCTAAGGGCTTCTGGCCTTTGTCGAGAGACAGGTACCATTTGGGATTGAGTTTGTCCGGTGCCTGTCTTTTTTTATGCCCCTGCCACAAATTGTTAGGTGCCTTACACCTAAGTCACTTTTCTACCTTTCCAGGTATATTTTTTGACCACGAGGCTCGCGACGCCGATTATAGCGATATAGAAGATATATACCACACTCGCATACCCAAAGGCCCCCATGGCTTTTTCTTTTCCAAAAAAAGTAGACAAGCTCTTCAAGTAGATATAGTCTATCATCACTTTGCTCATAATATGTAATCCTAAGAGCACCCAAGCTACCATACCTGCCCAGATTGCCATAAATGGATGCGCTAGGATAATAAGGCAGTTGATAAATGGAATAGCCATCATAACCTTCATAGATAGAGAAGATTGATACTTGTTCTTGGTCGCCCATCGGATCCGCTGATGATAAAATTCCCTCAAGTTGGCCATAGCGGCAGTGTAGACTGTTGCATCAAGGCTCTTCAGAAATAGGATCTTTCTGCCTTCTGCAGCCAAGGTCTGTATCGTGACAACATCATCACCAGAGGCTGTCTGACTATCAGAAAAGCTGACCAGGTCTTTTTTGTAGAGCATATTGGCACCATTAGCTATATGCCATTTGCTAGACTCTATGCCTGCAGCCGTAACAGCCATCATCCCCATCATATCTAGTGCTTGGAAGTGTTGGAGAGCAGAACTTCCCTCTAGACACACGGGCCCAGCAATAAAGTCAGGCTTCTGATTGGTGAGTGCAGACAGTAATACAGACAAGTAGGGGCGGCCTACTCTGACATCGGCATCTAACTGAAGGATGTAGTCCATACTGGCCTCCTGTAGACCGATAGCCAGTGCCATTTTTTTATGGGCATTGATCTTTTTATTTGCTATTCTGTCACAAAGGCGAATGACCTTGATCCGCGTATCGCCGATACTGTTAGCTATCGCATATGTCGCATCTTCTGAGTGATCATCGAGGACAATTATCTCTAGGGCATTGTCTATATCTGCGGCAGAGGCGAGGATAGATTCTAGACAAGCCTTGATATGGGCGGCTTCGTTTCTGGCTGGTATCAGTAGAGTTAGACTCAGAGAAGGGTCTATGGAAATAGGCTGGCTATAGTCAGTGTATGCCTCCCATTTGTCAAGAATATAGATGATCAGATAGACATACAAGCCTATAAGTAGTATCGTCAGACCTACATAGAGGCTCAGCATAATTCCAGTTCAGTAGAGATCAAATCTAGATTATACAACCACTTAGGAGAATAGATCGTCGTAGTTGTTGTCGTTAGTACGGGTCTGGGTCTGCTTGACTTTGACTCTACGCTTAGGTTTGTCAAGGTCTTCTAGTTCTAGGAAGTCTTCATTATCCTCTTGTACTTCTTCGTACTTGATATAATCTTCTCCTTCTTTTTTGTTGGTCGCTTTTGATTGTCTTACCTTCTTAAGCTGGCGAGCACCGTAAGCCTTGAAAGCAAGCCAAGCAGAGACCAATGGAAAACCTATATATGAACCCACAGCTATGGCGATACCCTTGAGAGGGTCTGCTTTTATATTGTTAACGACCCAGCCAAAATAATCTTTGACGGTAGAGAAATTGAGAATCATCGCTAAAACAAATAACGGCACCGAGACCATACTGAGTAGTCCAAATATTCCTGAGACGGCTGACCAGATCAGCCAGGCCATCAGTGCGACAAAGAGAAGGCCTAGAACGCCTGCCATCGGCCCCGCCTTTTTAGAAATGTGGTTATTTGCCATAGTATGTAACTTCTTGCTTCGAAGTTAAGGAATATTAGACTATCAAGCCTTTACTTATAGATCAGAGCTAGGACAAAACTAGATAGCAGGACTTTCAGCTTTGACAAATTGCTTTTCATAGAGTTCTCGATAAGCACCATTTGGCTTATTGACAAGGGCTTCGTGGTTGCCTTGTTCTTTTACTTGGCCTTTATCAAGGACAAGTATGTTGTCTGCGTGCTTGATAGTAGAAAGCCTGTGTGCGATGATAATAGAGGTACGCTTTTGTATCAGCTTCTCGATAGCATATTGTATTATCGATTCTGTCTCGGAGTCTATTGAGGAAGTCGCCTCATCAAGTATCAATATATCTGGATCAAATACCAAGGCTCTTACAAAGGAGATTAACTGCCGCTGGCCCATACTTAAGTTAGAGCCCCGCTCAGTAATCTTAAAGTTATAGCCACCAGGCAAGCAGTGGATGTATGGGTGTGCTCCTATGGTCTTAGAAGCGGCAACAACATCTTCCATAGATATAGATGCGTCCCGCAGAGCCATATTCTCAAATATCGTCCCATCAAAGAGAAAGACATCCTGGAGTACCATCGCTACACGTTTTCTGAGATTATCCGTATCGTAGGTTTTGAGGTCTACGTCGTCTATCTTGATGCTGCCTTTTTGGATTTCGTAGAAGCGGTTAAGGATATTGATGATGGTCGTCTTACCAGATCCAGTGCTCCCCACTATCGCCATAGTTTCTCCTGGCTGAACAGTAAAAGTCACATCCTTGAGGACATCATTTTCTTCATCATAAGCAAACCACACATTGTCAAATTCTAGTTTGCCTTCTAGTTTATCTACGACAAGGGTACCCTCATCCTCTATCTTTTCATTGTTTTCTATGACATCAAATACACGGCCCCCTGCAACTATACCCATCTGCAGCACATTCAGCTTATCCGCCAGCATCCTCACTGGTCTGAACAGCATATTGAGGTACATCGGAAATGCGACAAATGCGCCTACACTTATGGTGTTATTCCAGATACCTTTGGAGCCCCACCAAACCAGTAGACCTAGCGCAATGGCAGATATCAGCTCCACAACGGGAAAGAATATGGCATAATACTCGACAGCATTGAGGTTGGCCTGTGCATATTTTCTATTGATGTTTTTAAATTTCTGGGCTTCTTGTTTCTCTGCGGCAAACATTTGTACGACCTGCATACCAGAAATTTGCTCTTGCAAAAATGCATTCATCGCTGAGATTTCATTTCTAACATTCTGGAAGGCCACCTTGACCTTCTCTTTGAAGATATAAGTCGCAATGATCATAAGCGGCAAGGTCACCAGACAGATCAGTGTCAGTCTCCAACTCGTCAACAGCATAAAGCCGATGATGGCAAAGATGCCAAGCACATCCGCAAGCAAGGTGAGAATACCTTGTGAAAAGACATCATTCACAGCCTGTACATCACTTATGGTCCTTGTAGTGAGTTTCCCTATAGGGGTCTGGTCAAAGTAGCGTAGCCTTAATGAGGTAATGTGGTCAAATGTCTTGATTCTCAGATCCTTGACCACAGACTGGCCTAACTTAGCAGAGTAATAAATGAAAATATATCTTATGACAACATTGACGAGTACGATACCTAGATAGAGTAGGGCAATTGACTTTAATCCAGAGATATCTCCCTTAAAGATATGGTCATCTACCATCCGTTCTATGAGGAAAGGTCTGACATTGGAGATGGGTGCCATAATGATGGCGATAAACAGGCATAGGACAAACAGTCCCCTGTAAGGCTTCGTTAGTCTGAGCAATTTAGACAAGACGACGAGGTCCAGTTCTTTTTTCTTCTCCATCTATTAGAGAACAAATATAAGTGTATTGAGTTCTGAGCAGATTTATCCTTTATATATTACAGTCTTATGACCACTAACAGCAAGTATGTTTTTTCCAATAGGTGATGACAACATACAAGGAGGCTATAAGCCCATTCTGAGTTATACCTTTCTAGGGTTAAATGTTTTGGTATTTATATATCAGATCACTAAGAGCCTAGAGCAGATAAGATTTATGCATTCAGAGTATGGGATTATACCTTTAGAAATATCTGAGGGAGAAGATCTATTTACCTTGTTGACGAGTATGTTTCTGCACGGAGACCTGATGCATCTGGGGGGCAATATGCTATTTCTCTGGATTTTTGCTGATAATATAGAAGCCATTATTGGTACGGCTTTCTTTGGTCTGTACTACATACTGGGAGGCTTATTTGCGGCAGTTGTACACGTCTATATAGATCCCATGTCGACTATTCCTACTATTGGTGCCAGTGGGGCTATCTCTGCTGTGATGGGGACTTACTTGGTGATGTTTCCTAAGTCTAGAATCAAGATGATTTTCTTATTGATGTTTCGGAGACCCTTTTTTATCTCGGCTATTCTGTTTTTGGGTTTATGGTTTGGTCAGCAGCTACTGAGTGGCATAGGAACCGTAGGTGCCACAGAAGAGTCAGGCGGGGTGGCCTGGTGGGCACATATTGGCGGCTTTGTATATGGTGTTGGTGCCGGCTTTCTATTCAAAAAATTATACGGTAGCCGTTACAGCTATACGGCCTAGGTGAGATAGCCAGTAGAAATAAGGGCGAGGGCAACTTGCCTTGACCTTAAATCACTTACACATAACAGAAAAGCCTACTATGTTAAAAACTCAATGAATGCGCCACTTCTAGGCCTATTTACTTCTTGACAAGGCTTAAAAAAACTACTTTCGTTAAGGAAAAATTAAATTCTATCGAAGGCATTACTTTTTTAAAGTTTCTCAGTCTAAAGGTTGTAACCAACAAGAAACTGAAAACATAAAGAAGTAAGTCAAGATAGGAATTGATCAGCATTACTAAAAGGACCAGGCAAAAGTGCCGAGGTCCTTTAGTTTATTTAGGACCTCTATGAAGACTTCATGTATCTTACTCCCCGATGCAATTCTCACTACACGATACAATCAATTTTTTATCCAAGCTGAGTCTCCCTCGCCTCTATAATCTAGCTCAGCTCCTCATCTCTTATCAGGTCACCAAGCTCAGAGGAAAGCCTGTTCAGTGGGGCCTACCGATGACACTCTCATTTGAACCAACAACAGCCTGTAATCTGAGATGCCCAGAATGTCCTAGTGGCCTGCGCTCATTTACCCGACCTACGGGCAATCTTAAGGCAGACTTTTTTAAGAAGACCATAGATCAGTTATCGAGCAAGTTGATCTATCTGATATTTTATTTTCAAGGCGAGCCTTATATCAATCCAGACTTCCTAAAGATGGTTGCCTACGCCAAGGCCAAGAGGCTCTATACCATTACCTCTACCAACGGCCATTTCCTCACTAAGAAAAATTGTGTAGAGACAGTCAATTCAGGTCTAGATAGACTTATCATTTCTCTAGATGGTACTACCCAGGAGACATATGAGAGTTATAGAAAAGGTGGTTCATTAGATAGGGTATTATCGGGTATCAAGGAGATGGTAGAAACCAAGAAGGAAATGAAGAGCCATACACCCCATATTCTGCTCCAGTTTCTCGTAGTCAGACCCAATGAGCACCAGATCCCTGAAGTCCTTAAGCTGGCAGATGCGCTAGGCGTGGATGAAGTCCGTCTTAAGACTGCGCAAGTCTATGATTACAAAAATGGGAATGACTTGATCCCAATAGACGAAAAGTACTCTAGGTATACACAAAAGGAGGATGGTACTTATCGGGTCAAAAATACATTACTCAATCATTGCTGGAAGTTGTGGCACGCTTGTGTCGTCACCTGGGATGGACTTGTCGTTCCTTGTTGTTTTGATAAAGATGCTCAACATAAAATGGGGGATCTCAAACATTTTGATTTTGAGCAGATATGGAAAGGTGATATATATAATGGTTTCAGAAAGAAATTGTTAGGTGGTAGAAATCAAATTGATATCTGTACCAACTGCACGGAGGGGTGCAAAGTCTGGACCTGAGTAGGGGAAAATGCATTGTTAATCCCTTGTTTTTTATCTACATTAGCATTTTAGGGGTTAGCGTTATTCCGTTTTATTATATCTCAATTGACCTAACTATTCTCTTAGCTATAATTGGTGATTTGCACTGTAATCCCCCTGTCATGATATTATCTATTAGATGCTCTTAAAAACTATAATACAAGGAAAGATAGAATTCGGTACAGAAAAGGCCTATGATATGGCTGTCAAGATGTACAAGCAGAGGGCAGAAAAGTATTATAAGAACGATGTTATGTTTACTGAGGATGAGATCTTTTTTCCTGAGGAACTTTCTCTTAGCATCCCCAGACTAGTCAAGCAGGTCTATGACAAGTCCTTTAAAAATACCTCTGTCCTTCTAGAATATGTTGTACAATTTGGTCTAGCTGGCGAGATGGATATCTGGCAGATCGATGATGGTACGATAAGACACTTCAAGCATCTAGAACCTTCTAGTGATAAGGCTGCAGTACAATCTTATCTGAAAGGGAAGGGTCTCGTAGACCAGACAGGCAAGGAAGAAGAGGCTATAAAAGCACTCAATAAAGCGATAGAAAAGTATGATCGCCATGCGCAAGCCTATGAGCGACGAGGTAAGGTCAATTTTATGCTGAAGAAGTATCATGATGCGCTCAGAGACTATAACAAGTGCTTGGCCATAGACCCCAATAATCCTTATGCCTACTTCGGGAAAGCATTGGTACTGATACAAGATGGTAAAAAGGAAGAGTCTCTTGAGAGCTTAGAGTTGGCGATCAAAAAATCTGTAGCCTTACAGAGTATACACTGGAAAGCCAGAAGAACGAAAGGCAAAATTCATTTTGAACTCAAGCAATTCGAAAAAGCAGAATTTGATCTGAAGCTGTTTGCTAATAGAAAGTTTACAGAGGATAACCCCAACTACATAAAGAACAAAGAAGGCCACTTTTTGTATGCACAGACGCTTGCAGCTCTTGATAAATACATAGAAGCTATAGAGCAATATGATCTAGCGGTAGCCTTTGAAGAAAAGAAAATATCCATCCCGACGGCTAGGATCATAAGATTCAGAGGCTTAGCCAAAAAGAAAGCAGGGAAAAATGGATACCTCAAGGATATCAAAGATGCTGCGGAGATGGGCGATGCCCCAGCCGCTAAGCTCTTAAAAGAATTAGCCTAACCTCCTAGTAAGAATATACACCCCCAAGATTTTTTTATCCCAAGTATCAATTATGATTTTGATCTAAGTCTAAGAATCTGTTGTATGAAAATTCGAATTTTTATCTCTTTTGTAGGTCTTTTTGTTTTTGGAATGGCTACAAGTCAGTCTATTACAGTTGATGCGCTAGACAAAAAGTCTAGAAAGAAGTATGCAAAGGTCCTTAAGTGTCTCAAGAAGGGAGACATCGAAAAAGGCATAGCAGGACTGCAAACCATTGTAGACAATAATCCAGACTTTACAGAAGGTGCAGAAAAGCTTTCAGGTCTCTATATCTCTGCAGGTCAAGATGAAAAAGCCATCCCTCTGATGAGGCACCTCGCCCAAGGAGATGGACCTATGTCTCCCGCACTCGCCATGACGCTAGCTAGAGCACTAGAAAGAAACAAAGAGTTTGACGAAGGTATCTCCGCTGTAGAAAAAGCACTTGCTAACCCAGAGATGAAGCCAGCCTTCAGAGATTCTTTGGAGCTAAGACTAGAGGAGCTCAAGTTTAGAAAAGTAGGTTACGCTAATCCAGTAAAGTTCATTCCAGAAAAGCTATCACCAGCCGTCAATACAGAGGCTATGGAATACCATCCCGCCTTTATAGCTGATGGTAGTCAGATCTATTTTGTCAAAGTAAGAGGAGAAGGTCGGTATAGAAATGAAGATATATATACGGCGAAAGTTCTGGATGGACAGGCCGTCGGCAAAGCGATGCCAATTGCAGAAGTGAACACGGATGGTCAAGAAGGCACTTTCTGCCTCTCGCAAGATGGCCGTATTATGATTTTCACTTCGTGTGAGCGAAGAGATGCAATAGGTGGCTGTGATCTATACATAACGGTAAAGAAAGGCAACCACTGGACAGAACCACAGAATATGGGGCCCTCTATTAATTCCAGATGGTGGGATTCTACACCGAGCCTCGCAGCAGATAACAGAACGCTGTACTTCAGTAGTCGTCGACCAGGTGGAGAGGGTGGCTCAGATATATGGATGACGAAGCTCAATAAACATAATCGATGGGAACCCCCCGTCAATCTTGGCCCTACAGTTAACACTAAAAATAATGATGAAGGGCCTTATATCCATCCCGATAGCAAGAGCCTCTATTTTATCTCTGATGGTCATCTAGGGTTTGGCTCTTATGACATCTTTATTTCTAGAAAGGACGATGACAATAAGTGGAAAACACCTGTCAATCTAGGGTACCCCATCAATACACCTGCTAGAGAGGGTGGCTTATTTGTCAACTTGAGAGGCGATAAAGCCTACTATAGTTCTCAACTTCAGTTTGATGAAGGGCAACAAGGAGGAGATATATATTCTTTTGATTTACCTCTACAACTGAGACCTGATCTCGTGACGTACATCAATGTAGAGGTAAGAGATGCTCAGACCAAAGGGCTCATAATAGCTAGGACTGAATTTTTGGATTTGCTCAATGAAAAGGAGACTGTTGTCTTAGATACGGATGTCAGTGGTAAGTTGTTGACAACAGTTAAGCTAGGAGAATATGCGATGAATGTAAGTAAAGCCGGATATCTATTTCACTCAGAAAATATCGAAGTGAATTCAGTGATGTCGATGGAGAAGCCTTTCTCATATAAGGTCTATCTAGAGCCGATACCGCCTAAGGAAGAACCAAGCATCCCAGAAGCAAAAGCACCGAAAATAATCTTGAAGAATATCTTTTTTGAGACTGGATCTGCTGAGTTGCTTTCTAAGTCTGAAGGAGAGATTAATACCTTAACAAAGCTATTGCGCGATAATTCTGATATGCGGATTAAGATACTGGGGCACACAGATAATGTGGGTAATGATAGAGATAATCAGAGACTCTCTGAGCAACGAGCCAAGGCAGTTCAGGATGCCCTGATCGCTAAAGGCATCACTAAGGATAGATTGCGCTATGAAGGCAAGGGAGAAACAAATCCTGTAGCTGATAACACAACAGAAGAAGGTAGAAGAAGTAATAGGAGGACAGAATTTTTTATAATCAGATAGAAGTTTGAAAATTGGGTAGAGGACGTAAGAGGAAGCGCCGTATTGTCGAAGATGTCACGATGACGGGCATAGCTGATAAGGGACAAGCCGTCGGTAGAGATGCAGAAGGAATGGTCTACTTTGTCAAGGGAGCCGTGCCAGGAGATGTCATCGATGTATGGGTCAAAAAAAAGCGCAACAGCTACCGTCAAGGTGTTGTAGAAAATTTTAAGTCTCTGTCTGATCTAAGAGTTAAGCCCTTCTGTGAGCACTTTGGCAATTGTGGTGGTTGTAAATGGCAAGACCTTGATTACCCTTCTCAGCTCAAGTATAAAAATGAAGCTGTACTCGCAGCCTTTAATAGAATAGGGCATATAGAAGTCAAGGAGCACAGACCTATCATAGGATGTGAGTTGACAGAGGTCTATCGTAACAAGATGGAATACAGTTTCTCAGCCCGCCGTTGGGTGCCGCAAGAAGAATTGGATGCTGGGGGAGAAGTAGATTTTGGTCCCGCAACTGGCTTCCATAGAGCAGGTGCATTCAATATGGTGGTGCAGATAGAGAAGTGCCACCTCCAAGATGATCTGAGTAACAAGATCAGAAACCACGTCCACGAGTTGGCTATGTCAGAAGGATGGACCTTCTATAATACTAAGGAGCATATCGGTTTCCTGAGAAATCTCCTTGTAAGGAATACTACTCTAGGAGACTGGCTGGTGGTCCCTATACTTGGAGAAGATCTACCAGAAGAAAGGGAAAAATTAATGACCAGTCTCGTAGAGACCTTCCCGCAACTGACTTCTGTCTACTACGTCATTAATCAAAAGATGAATGATACGACCTTTGATTTGCCCTTCCATCATTATCATGGAAAGAAGACCATAACAGAGAAGTTAGGGCACATCAATTATCAGATTGGACCCAAGTCTTTCTTTCAGACCAATACGACTCAGGCGGTCAGATTGTTTGACCAAGTAGCAGAACTGGCCAATCTAAAAGGTGACGAACTGGTCTATGATCTCTACACAGGGCTAGGTAGTATCGCCCTCTATCTTGCTGATAAGTGCCAGAAAGTTGTAGGTATAGAAGAAATTTCTGCCGCCATCGATGATGCCAATACCAACAAAGAGCTGAATGGAATCGACAATGCCTACTTTGAGGTAGGTGATTGTAAGAAAGTATTTACTTCAGACTTTGTACAGAGACACGGTCATCCTGATCTGATCGTCGTCGACCCTCCTCGGCCAGGTCTCCATGAAGATGTCGTCAAGATGCTGGGCAATACGGGTGTAGATCGTATAATATATGTCTCATGTAATCCAGCAACACAAGCTCGTGATATTGCACTCCTCGAAGGGCAATATACAGTAGAAGTCATACAGCCTGTCGATATGTTTCCACACACCCATCATATAGAAAATATAGCTTTACTCAAAAGAATCTGAGATCATGGAAGAAGAAATGAAAGAAGCTGAGAAGCTGCTCGTCATAGAAAACGAAATGAAGGGATACAATAAGCTCTTGTCTGCAGCGACAGATAAGGTGCTCGGCAGTCAGGTCAGTGCTTATCCTATTTTTGTAGTTGCAAAGCAGCCTATCTCTCTCGGTATCCAGCTGATAGATAGAAAAGTGGCCAGTACCAATTGGTCTATCAATGTATCGAGCTTAGAAGAGTTTATTACGGCCAAGCTTATTTTTGAGAATAAGGCGGAAGAGTTTAAAAGAACCTACAAGGATCCTAAGCAATTTATTTGTCTATTTGTGTTGAGTGATTTGGGGGCACAATTTATGTTTGTACCTAGAAAGAGTTAGGCGACTTCTACAGCCTCGTTTTGCAAGAGCATATCTTTGTAAGAAATCACTGTGTCGTAACCCTTGTCCTTAAAGTAAGCCTCTACTTCGGATGGACTCTCTCCACTTGCAGCCAATATAAAGTCTCCTCCCCATGCACCCAATGATTTGATGCCACCACTGAAGTCTTGAAATCCGCGTTGGTCACAGATCGAGTCTAGCCCTAGATGCTGGCAAAGCAAAGCTTCATGTTCTTTAATAAGATCGATAAAGCTATTGAGTGTCTTACATCTCAGAATAGATTCTGTGAGTGCAGATATCTTTTTGACCAAGGTCTTTTTTTGCTTGGCTTTCTTGAAGTAGTGTTCTATAGCCACTTTAGAATCTTGTTTCTGATTCAAGTGGATAAAGTATAGATTGTTAGCGAATGGAGGTTCGAAATCTACTTCTGTATAATTAACTGTTTCTTCACCTAGTTGATAGGTTATTGGCAAGTCTGCTCCGGCGGCAGCTACATCGTAACCAGATCCTTTTGATACTTCGAAGTGTAACAATAGAGGATTGACGCCGGCCCACTCTGCAACAAGATAGGTGAGGCTCGAGCTAGAGCCCAGACCCCAGTCTCTATCAAATTCTAAATGCGTCTCTACGTCAAAACCATTCCACTTGGACAGGAATTCAGAGTTTTGGCGGACTGCACCTTTAAGGAGTTTGGAGAGGTAAGCGGCTTTGTCGTCATCGGTAGTCTTGACAGCGGAGAAGTCGTATAAGGATATCTGTGCACTAAACCACTGGTTTTTCTCTTTGTCGTAACTCTTCCAGAAGAGGTCTGATTTGCGGGTTTGCTTGACGGTCATACGTTGACCAAATCTGGTAGGTATTGCGAGCGCTAGAGCACCGTCAAGGACAGCATACTCCGAGGTAAGGAGTAATTTTCCGTGTGCATAGAAGCTTTTTTTGCTCACTTACAAGTTGGTTGGTTCATCAAGCAACCACGAAAATAGCTTTTAATCAAAACAAAATAACAATTTACATATAGGAAATTGCTATTTAACAACTAGACTGGATAGGGTAGTCAACTCAATCTCAGCTTCTCTAGGTATTCTCTGACAGCACTGAAGGATACTATTTTGTTAGCGAAGTGTTCAATTGCGGAGACTTCTTCGTCTTTAGTCGCTTTGAGTTGGTTCAAGATATTTTGCAAATGCATCTTCATATGACCCTGCTGGATGCCAGTCGTGACCAGCGATCTCAGGGCTGAGAAGTTTTGTGCCAGTCCTGCTGCTGCTATAATGGACATCAATTCTCTAGCAGTCGGTTTCTCCAAGAGCTCTAGCGAGCGCTTAGCGATAGGGTGTAGGCTGGTCAAGCCGCCCACTGTACCCACAGCCAGTGGTAAGTCCAACCAAAACTTGAAGATACCTTCCTCAACAGTACAGTGACTCAAACTAGCATAGTGTCCATCTCTCGCTGCATAGGTATGACCGCAGGCCTCGATGGCTCTAAAATCATTGCCTGTTGCGATGACGACTGCATCGATACCATTATAGATGCCTTTATTATGGGTTGTTGCTCTATATGGGTCTATTTCTGCTATCCGTATGGCTGTACTAAATTTATGTGCAAATGTCTCAGCGCTCATCCCATTAGGAAACTTTCCTAGCTCAGATACAGGGCACTCCACCCAAGCTCTGACGATACATTCGGGGGTATAATTGGAGAGGATACTCATGACAATTTCGACTTCTCTGTCCTGGTCGAAATGACTATCTGACTGTATATGGCTGATGAGAGATTTAGAAAACTGCTCCAGACAAGTATTGATAAAATTAGCACCCATAGAGTCACAAGTCTCAAAGGATGCCAACAGCTGATACAGCCCTGGATGCTTGTCTGTCAGGTCGAGTAACTCGATGTCTAGGATGCCACCACCTCGCTTCACCATACTTTTGGTAATCGAGAAGCACTCCTCTATCAGTTTTTGTTTTATCTCTGGGAAGTGATAATGGAGCTTAGCCTTATCTCCGTGCCATAGAAAATGGACTTGCCCTAGCTTTTTTGTAGATAGGATCTCTGTATGGAATCCACCTCTATCCATCCAGAACTTTGCAGCGGCAGAGGCAGCAGCGACAACTGAGCTCTCCTCTATAACCATCGGTACACAATACGCCTTGTCATCGATGATGAAGTTAGGCGCTACGCCAAAGGGCATCGGAAAGTTGCTGATCGTATTCTCACTAAAGGCATCTAGAATCTTCTGTTGTTCCTCGTTGGAGTGCCAGTAGCTCATTAGTTCTGACATAACGGTATCAGGCTCCTTAAAGAAGTTCTGAACGATCCACTTGATTTTTCCACGCTTGGAGAGTTTGGAGAATCCACTGATCGTCTTGTTGCCTTTCTTATTATCCATAGCTACACGGGTTAGGTCATAGATTTTAATCGGAGAAATGACTTAGCCATTTTGAGCCCTTCTATTTGTGTATGGCAGTAAGTATTTAGTGCTTCATAATCCATAGCATACTTGAGGAAACCAGAGGCTTGTGCATAGATAGAGGGCAGTTGACATCGAGACATATGATAGTATCCATCCAAGAAGTTTTTTATACCTCCTGAGATGATGATTTTAGGGCTTTTAAGCGGTTGAGTGCTCCCCTTAAGGTCATTGATTATTGTGATCATTTCTTCGCAGGTATGACCGAGCTGACAGACGGGTTTGAGATTGTCGTGCTTGATAGGGTCCGATCTCAGCAGTTCTAACTTTGAGAAATTGGTCCCTCCATAACCAGCCAGGTCTATAGCTTCTAGCGGGAGGGCGAGCAACTGTCTGAGGCTCTCCTTGCCGAATCCCTGACCGACTTCCTTGACGATAATCGGGTAGGTTGCCGATTCTACTAGGGCTTGGACAGTTTCTATGGGTGGCGCCTTGATGATATCCCCTTCTGGTTGCAACCACTCTTGCAGTGGGTTTACGTGTATAATAAGGCCATCTGCATCTAGCTTACCGATAAGCGCATCTATAAGCTCAGTTTCTTTATTGGCCAGCAAGGTTTCTACCTGTGCGATACCCAGATTGATAAATAGGGGACTATTGGGCATCAAGGCTCTGATATCAAACTCTACCAGTCTTTTGTCCTCGTATAATAATTGCCTGCAAGAGCCCAGACCCATCCCCAAGCCATAGACACCACAAAGCTTGGCGAGGTTTCTATTGATGGTGATGGCTTTTTCTGTGCCACCAGTCATACTCGATACCCATATCGGCTGCTGCATCTTTTTACCACCTATGGTGATAGATTGTTGGTGTGCAGTGCAAGTGTTGTGCCCACTGAGCATAGGCTCGTAGTAGAATCGATGGTCTATTTCTGAGGGAGGAGTGCTAGAGGCAAAGGCTAACTCTATGTGGTCTTCTTTGCGAGAAGAAGCTTGTACATCTGTCTCAGGAGCTAAGTATTCAAGGTTAGGATCTTTCAAACAGCCGTGTTTGTTAACAAAACAATTGCATAATAAAAATAATAAATGAATGGCACTGCACCGTTTTATTACTGATTTTTGCAGCGTAGCCTTTCCTCTCACATTCAAAATCAAAGTCGATGCGATACCTACTTATAATAACTCTATGTCTCCCCTTTTTGTTGACAGCTCAGAGTCCAGAGACTGTTAAGCTATATAATAAGGCAGTAGAACTCTCTAAGGCAAAGGACAGAGATGGTGCTATAGCGACCTACACAAAGGTCCTAGAGACAGACCCCCTCTACAGTAAAGCGTGGTATGGCAGAGGTATGGCACAAATGGGTAAAAAAGACTATCCAGCTGCTGTCAAGGATTTTAGTAAGAGTATAAAATTGGATGCAGAGAACGGTAAGGCCCACTATTATGCTGGCTATTGCTTGATGCAGATGAAAAAAAACGAGGACGCCATCAAGAGCTTTACCCGAGCGCTCAAGTATGACGAAAGTCTCTCCAGAGTCTACTACTATAGAGCCAATATACAGATGCAAGCCAAGAACTATGACAAGGCCATTGCAGATTTTCAAGATGCCATCGCCAAAGATGAAGCTTCTGCCAAGGCTTACTATAAGTTAGGTGCTTGCTACATCAAGACGGATAGAGTAGACCTCGCTAAGCAGTCATTTTCTGCGGCTCTTAAAAAGGACCCAGAATATGTACCTGCACTTACAGAAAATATCAAATTAGAATATAAAGCCGACAACTTCGATAAAACAGTAGCACAAGCAGAAACACTCATCGCCTTAGAGCCAGAAAATACGCGGGCACATTACTACAAAGCGATGAGCCTCCTTAAGACAGATCAACTCGATGAAGCTTATGCCGCTTTTGATGTACTGCTCGCTATAGAAGCCGATCACAAATCTGCATTGACCAACAAGGCCGTCATCAGTCTTAAGAAAAAAGATTATGCAGCCTCCGTCACCGATCATACGGCTTTGCTGGCAGCACATCCCGACAAGAAACATTTCTACAATAGAGCCATCTCTCTGATCCAAATCGAAAAATGGCCAGAAGCTCTAGAGGACCTTAGTAAAGTCATCTCTCTAGACAACACCTACGCCGAAGCTTTCTACAATCGCTCTAATGTCCAACTGAAGTTAGGCGCTAATGAAAAAGCGTGTAGCGATATGCGCCGAGCGGCAGAGCTGGGCTTTGATAAAGCTGTCGGGTATATTGCTTCCGTGTGTGATGGAGAGTAGTGAGATGGGTCTAGTGTTCGTCGAGGTTTATCAACCTCGATGCTGTATGCTCTGTATGTGCCTGAGCACTTTTGCTACTCCCGTACAACCACTACCCGCGACGTCCACACTCTCCGCTCTGGATTATCTCTTGGCACATACTCCACACTATAGGTCCCCGCTGCATAGGCCGACATATCTAGCTTCTGCACAGCTTGCCCAGCGGTAGTCTCTCCCTCCCACACTAGCTGACCGTTCAGATCGAGTACATATAGATGTCCACTCCCCACTTCTTCTGGCAGCTCTATGGTGAGTCGATCACTGACAGGATTAGGATAGGAGGCCCATCTTCTACGTATTTCAATCTCGTATTGTGCTGAAATCAATTGGACAAAATCACTCGACCTCTATCACCTGGCTTACATAACA
>CALFUU010000166.1 GCA_937929835.1 uncultured Saprospiraceae bacterium
ATCAATCTTCTTTATGCAGTGAGTGTAGAAATGTCAACTCCAGATCTGAAACTGTAAGATCTATACCATAGGCTGGCAGCTCTCGTTGACAACCAAGACAATACCCACTCGCGGACTTTCTGCCAAGACAGATTCTCGACAAAACCCTCTAAAAACCAATCTTTGGGGCAAAATTAAGGCTAGTCGCTATGAAATCTATTATAACCTCCTTTGCCTCTGCTTCTTTTCTCTATAGGCCTATCGGCACAGTTTGTCAGTGGTGTAACCGTACCAGACACCACTCAAGAACGCATCACAGATAGCAGTGATATATCGGTAATGTTGGCCAATTTTATACAGGCCAAGGATATGAGAAAGCACTTATCCATCCTCGCCTCCGATGAGTACGAAGGAAGGGAAACTGGCAAGAAAGGCAATGATATGGCAGCAGCCTATATCGCCAATTACTTCAAGAGTCTTGACCTCCCCGCCATAGGTGAGAACAACAGCTACTACCAAAAAGTCTCCTTCAATAAGACTGGCTGGAAAAAGAACAGCTTCTCTATCAATGACAAAGAGCATAAGCATCTCTGGGATTACCTAGCCTTCGCCGCAATGAATGAGTCTATGCCTTATCTCGAAACCGATGAGGTGGTCTATATGGGCATAAAAAAAATGATAACCTCCTTTGTTACGGTCAAAATGTAGAAAGGGAAACAGAGGATGTACTGCTCTACCTCAACACCACCTTCCCGACTTGCTCCCCGACCTTTACCAAATAAAAGCCGCGCTCCCAATCAGATACATCTATAGCTTGTCCTGCTCTGAATGCTGTCTCGTAAGTCAGCTGTCCAGCAATGCTAAAGACTTGTAAGTGCTCATCATTGGCCATTTCGCCTTGTACATAGATGAGGCTTCTTGCGGGATTGGGATAGATGACAAGAGCGCGCTCTATAGCGTCTTCTGTGCTAGAGGTCCGGTCGTTGTTATCATTAAATGTAGCCTCCTTCATCACAAAGTCACCTGTACCATTGGGCTGTCGGGCATACGCCACATCAGTCTGTTGTGGACCAAAGGTGACCCTATCCATAACATCTAGATTGGGGTCTAGGAGATAGACGGCTTCGCCATCTTTTGACAATTTGAAATTAGCGTGGAGGCCTTCTTCCATTCCATTTTCGTCTGCCCAGATTATCAGATAGCTATTGCCTTCTATAATTGTCCCTTCAGGTATATCGTACTTGGTTAGATTCTCTTCATTGTCTGTAAGAAAATGCCCCGTCAAGTCAACAGCATCAGGTGAAGTATTATACAATTCTATCCAATCGTCAAACTCGCCGTCTTGATCTGCGACAGTCGATTCGTTAGAGGCCATCAGTTCATTGATGACTACAGGTGTCGACGAGACTTGACCCAATTGTACACGATAAAAATAAACCTCGTGCTCTGCACCCGAAGGCATATAGGATCTTGTACCAGCCGTATCGTCTTTGACGGATTCGATGTAGTAACGGACATAAGTACCCTTAGCCTGTGGAGCAAGTGTCGCTGAGTAGATGCCATCCCCCGCGATCGCATCACCTTCCGCACCCGCATCGTTCATGGCTATAGAGGCAAACGTCCCCATAAGGCCTGTACCATAATAAAGGTGCACACCAGCGACTGTGCCACCACTGAGGCTTGCACTGACGACGACCGCCTCTGTCTCTGTAGGCAAGTCTATAGATCTTTGTACAGCATCGATGGTCAAGCCTTCTACTTGTATTTCTTCATTAGCCAAGAGAAGGTCTCTCCTTAAAGTGACAAATTCTTTGAGCTCTTCTACGCCAGCCTGATATTCTGTATAACTAAAAAGTTGGTCGCCGACGGGATCATTGGCCTCTAGATCATTGATGAGATTGTCATAGAAATCTATTCTCTCATGGATTCTATTCTCTGTAAAGAAATCGTCAATCAACGTACGACAATGTGCTAGATATCTCTGTCTAAATGCTGGTACTTGCATCACACGATTTACTAAAGGGAAACACGCATCATCCGCTCTAAAGAATGGCGTCCAATCAATTAATCGCATTTCCATCGCACTGTTGCCATCATACTCCATTGGTACCAATCTACCCGTAAGTGGCTCGATATAGACGTAGTAATCCTGTCTGCCTTTAAAGAGATAGCCATCTTCATCTGTGAGCATGGCCTCGTGGGCCAGATACCATAAGGTCTTATCCATATCAAAATAAGATCCTAATGAATCCGCTAATTGGTCTTGAGGTAAGTTGTTCAGCTTATCGATAATCTCTATTAAGTCAACCCAAGCTGTAGGCTGATCATCGTTTTTGAGGGTATAATTTTCTTGATATTCAGTGGTATCTGTACCCAAGTAATTGAGTGAAGACGGGCCACCGTTCCATCCATTGGCACCTGCACCGGGACCACCGCCACCGCCATTGCACTGTCCTCCACCGGGACCACCACCGGGTCCGCCTCCAGGTCCACCACCGCCTACACCTTCTGGGGCAGTACATCTAAATCGGGCCCCATTCTCATCCAAGAACCACTCTCTGAGGTAATCTTTATTGAGCTGTTGGACATTATTGTAAGCACCCCAAGATTCTCCATTGATGATCAGATGGACAAAATTGGACTTCAGACTAGGGTTATACGATCTACCTATCCAATTATAGACGACCTCTCTCATATGCGAAGGATCTTGATAGCCTCCATTTAGATTTAGTGTTTTATATCCTTCCAATTCTTGGGACTCATCGACAAAGTCTAGACTGATATTAAATGACTTCTTCTGTGTATCATTTCTAAAATCAGAGGTAGCTCCCTTAAATCGTACGCCGACATCTGTATAGGTTTTGCCTTCAAAGACCATCGTAGCTGGTTGGTCGGTGTCCAACCTTGTCCAAAAATTAGAGTCCTCAAAAGTCAAATTCATCACCTTAACTTCAGATTCATCATAGAAACCCTCAGTATCACTGCCACCTAAGACAAGACGTTGACCATCAGAGGAAATCCTGAGCTCTTGAGGAAAGTTCTGAGCGACAACAGCCGAGCAGCATAACAGCATTGCAAATAGCATAAATGGATACTTCATAACGGATAGCGTTTAGTTGTAAGACTTAAAAATACACAAGAATGGGAGTAAGGTCCTAAAATATGACATCGGGTTAGGGGCATAAAAAAACCCCAATTTCCATATCGGAAATAGGGGTTTTCAGTGGGTGATGAGAGACTCGAACTCCCGACCCCCTCGGTGTAAGCGAGGTGCTCTGAACCAACTGAGCTAATCACCCTTTCAAAAAGAATCGCTTTTCATTCAAAGCGAGCGCAAATATATAAGCACACCTCACTAGATGCAAATTATGAGCCAAAATAAAAGTATGCGAACAGAAGAACTCGTCGCATAGCCAAAATCACAATATAGTGGCGTTTTAGGCTGTTTTAGGCCTCTAGCTTGACATATTTTCCCCTAGAATGGCCAATTATTGCATTCTATTCCTAGATTTAAGCAGCTATGGTTTTCAGCTCTTTCGGTTTTCTGATCTTTTTTCTGCCCTGTGTGCTACTCATCAATAGGTGGTTACCGCTCACTTGGAGCAACATATTTTTGTTCTTTGCCAGCTTACTGTTCTATTTTTTGGGTGAGGGCCAGCTAGTGGGCCTGCTCGTGCTGTCTATCACTTGGAATTATATCATAGCGCTTATCACAGACAACAATACAGGTTCTATCCAGAAGGTCATCCTAGCCGTAGGCATCAGTGGCAACTTATTGCTCTTAGCCTATTACAAGTACTTTGGCTTTATGGTGGAGAGCTTGGGGTTGACAGCAGTCCTTCCCTCCACTGCCTACCAGGACATCGCATTGCCTATAGGTATATCGTTTTTTACGTTTCAAGGCATCTCCTATCTGGTAGATGTCTATAGAGGCACCCACCCATCAGAGAGATCCTATGTCAAACTGGGCTTATACATCTCGTTTTTTCCTCAGTTGATTGCTGGACCGATAGTCAAATACAAAGAAATCCATAGCTACCTATCTAAAAGAGCCATGACTCGGGAAGGGCTCTATGGGGGCAGTCAGAGATTTATACGTGGGCTGGCTAAGAAAATTCTGATAGCTGATCAGTTGGCACTGGTTGCAGATCAGATCTTTGCGACAGATACAGGAAACCTACCTTGTGTACTGGCTTGGTTAGGTGTCCTGACGTATGCCTTACAGATTTATTATGACTTCTCTGGATATACGGATATGGCGATAGGGATGGGTAAGATGTTCGGGTTTAAAATTCCAGAAAACTTCAATCATCCCTACACTGCTCGATCGGTCAGAGAATTTTGGCAACGCTGGCACATATCCTTATCCAGTTGGTTCAAAGATTATCTCTACATCCCACTTGGTGGCAATAGAAAAGGAGCTACTAGAACGTATCTTAATTTATTGATTGTTTTCTTTTTGACTGGGCTATGGCATGGGGCGAGCTTTAGTTTTATCGCCTGGGGGTTGTTACACGGCTTGTTTATGATCATAGAGCGCCGCTTTGGTAAATTGAATTTCAAATGGCCGAGCTGGATCTCTCACCTCTATCTATTGCTCGTCGTAGGTGTGCTATGGATTTTCTTTAGAGTAGAAAGTTTTAGTGAGGCCTTGATCTATATGCAACGGTTGATTATCTCGCCTGACACAGAAGACTTCTCCGCCCTGATGTACCTTAACAACTATGTGCTATTTGTAATAGCGATAGCCGTCCTCTTTACAAGACCACTGCGTAACAAATTGTCAAGCCTTATCCACAGCAACACAAACGCCGAAATCCAATATACGCTATTGACCAGCACCCTATCCTTTGGTCTACTGGTCGTGACGCTTTCTCAGATGTCGGTATCTTCTTATTCACCCTTCATATATTTTAGATTCTGATGCGGAATATCCAACTGCTTTACCTTGGTCTCCTCTGCCTCCTTCTCTTGGTGATGGGCATAGGACTTGTGGCACCTCTACCTCTAAAGGACAATTGTGATGCTGATACTACCATAGCCCCTTTTGAGACGCTACGTGATCTATCTTTTATCAAAGAAAATGTTCAACGGTTGGAGACAATAGTGAAGAAAAAAGTAAACTTTAGAAACACACTTATACATTGGAACAGCTTCATAAAGTTTCGCTTTTTTAACAGCAGTATCAATACAGATCAAGCTGTCATCGGGAAAGATGGTTGGCTCTACTACTCTAGTAAGTCGGATAAAATTTACGAAAGCTTTACACGACAAAATCGATACCGCTATGAAGAACTCAAGGCTGCACTCGATGAAATCCAAAGTAGAACAATTACCCTAGCAAATAATAACATCCAATACTGCCACGCGATCTGGCCCAACAAGTCTACCATATATCCAGAGCATCTGCCTGCGCGCTACAAGCGCCAACAGCAAACAAAAGCCTCTAAGATGACGCAGTTCTTTAATGGAAACAACAGCAATAGCTTGCCACTAGTGGACATAAGAGATACTCTAATGTATCTCAAAGACGCTACCCTCCTCTACTTGAAGCACGATTCGCACTGGAATGATCTGGGTGCCTATTATGCTTATGTCGCGCTGATGCAGCAACTGCATATACAGCCCTATCCGCTATCAGATTTTGAGGTGAGTTGGGAGACAAGTCACAAAGGAGATTTGTTGGCGCTAATAGGGTTGTGCAACGCCACTTCTATAACAGAAAAAATTCCCGTACTAAAATATAAAGGGCATAAGGTGATCGAGAAAATAGAGCAAGATGGCAACACAGGTCCACTCTTTAGTTGTGCACAGGCAGAGCAGAAAAAAACCTTGTTGATGTTTAGAGATTCCTATGGCTCTGCGCTGAGGCAATTTATTTCTCTGCACTTTGAGACGGCCTATTATCCGTGGAAGCAGTATGATGCCGCACTGGTCAAGGAACTAGAACCTGATGTGGTTATCTGCGCACAAGTAGAACGCTATCTATAAACCTAGGGTGACACACAACAGCCATAAAAAGAAAGTACCTTTGTCTTATGCAATTTTCTGACTTCAATCTCAATAAAGCTCTATTCAATGCCCTTGATGACCTAGGCATACAAGAAGCGACGGCTATCCAGTCTAAGACCTTTGGCCCTATTATGTCAGGAAAGGATATTGTAGGCATCGCGCAGACAGGTACAGGTAAGACCTTTGCTTTCTTGCTGCCCTCACTCAGGCTGTGGAAATTCTCTAAATCACCTTACCCTCAGATTCTCATACTCGTTCCGACAAGAGAGCTGGTGGCGCAGGTGGTTGCAGAAGCAGAGAAGCTGACTAAGTATATGACTTTCCAGGTTGTCGGTGTCTATGGTGGGACCAATATCAGAACACAGAAGGCAGAAGTGGCGCAGGGCGCGGATATGATAGTGGGTACACCTGGTCGTCTTCTAGATTTACTTAAGGATGGCGTCATCAAAACCAAAAACCTCAAGAGACTAATAGTAGATGAAGTCGATGAGATGTTTAATCTAGGATTCCGTACCCAACTCAATGGTATTGTAGAATTTCTACCCGAAAAGAGACAGAATCTGATGTTCTCCGCTACCCTTCCTGAAGAAGTCATCGAGATAATAGACAACTACACAGACTACTATGAGCAGATAGAAGCTGCGCCTTCGGGTGCCCCTCTCGAGAACATCGACCAGTGCCAGTATGAACTAGAAAATTTTAATTCCAAAGCCAATATGTTGGTGTGGTTGCTGCAGTCGCAAGCCGATATGACCAAGGTCTTGGTCTTTGTAAGTACCAAGAAAATGGCGGACGTACTCTATGAGCGGATGCTTCCCACCTTTGAGGAAAGTGTAGGTATTATACACTCATCTAAATCACAGAATTTGCGCTTCGCTACAGTGGAGCGCTTTCAGGATGGCACCCATCGGTTTATCATTGCAACAGATGTGATAGCAAGGGGATTGGATGTTTCTCTGGTGACGCATGTTGTCAATTTCGATCTCAATGAAGTGGTAGAAAACTACATCCATAGGATCGGCCGTACGGGACGAGCAGAGCAGATGGGCCAAGCAATTTCCTTTGTATCCTCAAAAGAAGCTGAGACTCTAGAAAAGATAGAAGCGCTGATGGGGCAGCCTATTCCGATAAAAATTCTTCCAGAGGAGGTAGAACTGTCTACAGAGTTGATAGACTTAGAGAAGACGGTAGAATTCATCCCCTTTAACAATCATAAAATCAAGCAACACAAGCCGTCTGGTGAAGCCTTCCACGAAAAAGCAGAGAAAAACAAAAAGGTCAATAAGCGAAGGGATTACGAAGAGGAAATGAAGAAGAAATACAAGAAACAGTATAAAAAGAGGCGTGAAAAATAAACAGCTTCAAAATAATTATTAGTTTAGAT
>CALFUU010000167.1 GCA_937929835.1 uncultured Saprospiraceae bacterium
GCAGAAAACCTATCCTTCAAAGTGGAACGACAACGTAAATGTCCTAGACAAAATGGAGTCTATTACCCTAGATCTGTCCAGTAGACCATTGTAGATACTGATATTGCTGATACCTCTACTAAATTTAATTTCTGGAGAGAAGATAAAGTAGGGTAGAAAGAATTGGATACCCGCACCTATCTCGAACTGGAAATCGTGTGGGGAGATGAGGATAAGATCATTTAATCGCTCTCTTCTTACACGAGAGTTGCTGGCCACATCATAAGAGTACTTGAGACCTCCGATCACAAAGATTCTTTTGTCCTTATACGGATCAGATTTAAATCTCAACAAAAGAGGTGTTTCGAGATAGACAGATTCTATATTTTGCACTTTGAAATCTATCGTGTTATCAGGATTTACCTCAGAAGGAAATTTACCCTCAAAGAAGAAACTCCTATCAGTAAATGAAAAGCCAGGGATAAACCTGAAATCAAAGTACTGACCAATCTTTAAGTTGGTAATGATGTTAAGACTTAGGCCTGGGCTACTAGACCCGTTGACGAGGGTAATGTTGTCAGTAGTGGTAAATTCTGCTGACTTAGAAGGTATAAATCCAGACGAGTGTATGCCTACCGTCAGACCGAAGTAAAAGGGCTTGTTTCTAAATTCCCAAAAGTTGTAGTTGCCTTTCTGTGTGACTTGTGCTGATAAGTCGAGGCTTAACAGCATTAAAGAGAGACAGAAGAAGAGTAGCGTTATTTTACGCCAGTGTATATTGTACATATGCCTAAGCTGAGTGGTTTCCACTCAATAGAACGAAAACCTATATTTTCTAGTATATCTGCAAAGTTCTCATAATCTGGGAACACTTGCACAGACTTGTAAAGATAGTCATAGGCTTTATCATCTGAGGAAGTAGATCCACCTATCCTAGGTAGTATATGCTTGAAGTAAAAATTGAATAACTGCTTGAAAGGGAAGACTTTAGGTCTTGAAAATTCTAGAATAACAACTTTTCCACCTGCTCTCGTGACTCTGTACATTTCAGCTAAGCCTTTTTCTAGATTCCCAAAGTTTCTGACCCCAAAGGCACAAGTCGTTGCATCAAAATGGCCATCATCAAATCGCATCGCCTCAGAATCTCCGACTTCTAGCGAAATAATCTCATCCAAGCGCTTATTCTTTAGCTTCTTGTTACCATAGTTGATCATTTCAGAGGAAATGTCTAGGCCTATAATTTTGTCTGGTTGGAGTTGCTTGTTGATCTCCATTGCGACGTCTGCTGTACCTGTGGCGACATCCAAGATGAGGCGATGCTCTTGGCTATTCAGATTGGCAATAGCCTTCTTTCTCCAGATGGTATCGATGCCCAGTGATAAGACCCTATTGAGGAGGTCATATTTCGGAGCAATTTTATCAAACATATTGGTCACTTGTTCCTTTTTGGAACCGGGAGCGACATAAGGTTTTACGACTTGTTTGGACACGCGTTGAAGGTTATTTTATGTAAGTGTGAGCACTGATTTTCAATAGATAATCTCATTGGATACAAACCTAATGAAACTAGGTGATTTAGGTTCATTTTAAGCCTTCGTAGACACCTATAAAGTGCTATATTTTAGGTAATTTCACAGTCCTATTCGAAATCTTAATTTTAATACATAAATGTCAGATAATCAGCGAATTGTAAAGGTAAATATCGAGGATCAGATGAAGTCTGCTTACATCGACTATTCGATGTCAGTCATCGTATCCAGAGCTTTGCCGGATGTGCGGGATGGATTGAAGCCAGTTCATAGAAGAATACTCTATGGAATGGATGATTTGGGACTCGATTATAACAAGCCCTATAAGAAGTCTGCCAGAGTGGTCGGAGAGGTCTTAGGTAAGTACCACCCACACGGCGATTCGTCTGTATATGATGCGATGATTCGTATGGGACAGCCTTGGAGTATGCGCTATCCATTGGTAGAGATACAAGGGAATAAGGGTTCTATGGACGGGGATAGTCCAGCGGCAATGAGATATACTGAGGCGCGAATGGATAGACTCAGTGATGAGTTGATAGATGACATCAAGAAGAACACGGTTGATTTCAAGCTCAACTTTGATGACTCTCTAGAAGAGCCCACTGTCCTCCCTGCTAAGCTGCCCAATCTCCTTATCAATGGCGCTACAGGTATCGCAGTAGGTATGGCGACTAATATGTTGCCACATAATCTCAGCGAAGTTATAGATGCCACTATCGCGACCATAGATGATGCAGACATCACCATCGATCAATTGATGGAGCACGTCAAAGGACCAGATTTTCCAACAGGCGGAATCATCTATGGGACAGATGGAATCAAAGATGCCCTGCACACTGGACGAGGCAAGATAGTCGTCAGAGCCAAAACAGATATAGAAGTCAGTAAGACAGGTAAGGAGTCTATTATCGTAACGGAAATCCCTTATCAAGTCAATAAGGCCAATCTCGTTATCAAAATTGCTGAACTCGTCAACAGCGGCAAAGTAGCCGGCATCAGTGATATACGAGATGAATCAGATAGAAACGGTCTGAGAGTCGTCATCGATATCAAGAAGGACGCGATATCCAATGTTGTCCTCAGTAAGCTCTTTAAGTATTCTCCGCTACAGACGTCTTATGGGGTCAATAACATTGCCCTAGTCAATGGCCGACCGCAACAGCTCAATCTTAAGAATTTGATCGAAGAGTTTGTCAAATTCAGAATTGAGGTCATCGTTAGGAGAACGCAGTTTGATCTAGATAAAGCAGAGCAGAGAGCCCACATCTTAGAAGGTCTTATCAAAGCAATAGATAATCTAGATGAGGTCATCAGAATCATCAGAAGCTCTAAGACCGTAGATGAAGCCAAAGAAAAGTTGATGGCTTCACTAGAACTCTCAGAGATCCAAGCAAAAGCGATACTTGAGATGAGACTCCAGAAGTTGGTCAGTCTCGAGATGATAAAGCTGAGAGAAGAGTATGAAGAATTACAAGCTATTATTGCTGATCTAAAAGATATCTTGTCCAGTGAAGGGCGACAAAGAGAGATCATCAAAGAAGAATTGAAAGAGCTCCGAGAGCGCTATGGAGATCCGCGTAGAACACAGATCACCTATGCTGATGGAGACATCAATATCGAAGATATGATTCCAAATGAGGAGGTTGTCGTTACAATTTCTTCTCTAGGATACATTAAGAGAACTGGCACTAAAGAGTATAAGGCGCAAGGAAGAGGTGGGACAGGTTCTCGAGGGAGTAAGACAAGAAATGAGGACTTTGTAGAGCACCTCTTAATCGGTAAGAACCACAACTACTTACTGCTCTTTACGGAGCAGGGTCGATGCTTCTGGCTAAGAGTATATGAGATACCAGAAGGTGGCAAGACAGGGCAGGGTAGAGTTGTGCAGAATATCATCAACCTGCCTAAAGAAGACAAGATTAAGGCCTACATAATGATAGAAGACTTGACTGATCAAGACTTTCTCAATAATAACTTCCTCGTCTTTGCTACAAGAAATGGCGTGATCAAGAAGACGAAAGTAGAAGCCTTCTCTAGACCAAGAGCGAATGGAATTTTTGCCATTACCATAAGAGAAGGAGATCAGTTATTAGAAGTTCGTCTGACTAATGGCTCTAAGAATGTTATGTTGGCCAGCAAGAGCGGTAAGGCCATCAGGTTTAATGAAGACAAGGTTAGAGAGATGGGTCGATCTGCCGCCGGCGTCCGAGGGATGAAGATCGAGCACGAAGCGGGAGATGAAATAATCGGAATGATTATCGATGATCCTAATGAAGCGGGTAAATCCCTCTTTGTCGTCTCTGAGAGAGGATATGGCAAGCGGTCCAACATTGATGAATACAGAGAGATCAATAGAGGCGGAAAGGGAATGAAGAACATGCAAGTCACCGAAAAGACTGGTGAAGTTGTTGCTATTAAGTCAGTTGCTGATACTGACGATCTTATCATCACAACCAAAAATGGAATTATGATAAGATTGCATGTTAATGATGTCAGGATAATGGGTAGAGCTACTCAGGGTGTAAAAGTGATCAAGCTAGCAGATTCTGACAGTATAGCAGATGTTGCAGTGATTCCTTTTGACGAAAATGCCTCAGATGAAGAAGAATAGTAGATTTAACAATATGCGCAGGGATTCTTAACTATTTTTAAGATTCATTTAAGGATTGAATCGAGTTAATACTCTGTCAACTAATTTAGAATATCTAATAATTACATTATAAAATGAAGAATTTATTCACGTTACTTTTAGTGACTCTTTTAACTTCAGGAGTTGCATTTTCTCAAGATGGTTTCAAAGATTTGAAAAATGCCGAGAAAGCTCTTAAGAAATTCGCTACTGATATCAGCAATACTGCAGAAAAGGATAAGGGTATGCAATTACTCGATTCTGCCTTTGCATCTGATGAAGTCAAAGCAGCAGCCAAGTCTTGGATTGTGAAAGGTAAGTTGCTTAAGAATATTGCCAATGCAGAATTCAAGGCCAATCAGATCAGTCAAACACCTGTGTCAATGAAGATGGCAGCTGCGGATGCTTACGACGCCTATGCTACAGCAATGAAGATTGCAGATAGAAAAAATGAACAGAAAGAAATCCAGACAGGCATCAAAGAGTTAGAAGGCCACCTTAATAACTATGCCATTGTCGCGTACCAAAATAAGGAGTTTGCTGATGCATATGAAAACTTTAGCAGATCTCTAATGGCTTATGACGCAGTGAAATTGATGGGAGATAAAAGTCGCCTTGATGATACACCTGAGTTATTGGCAGATCAGTATTTCTTTACTGCCGTAAGTGCATACTATGCAGATAATAAGCAAGCAGCAATTCCATATCTAGACAAGCTTTACGCTGATGGGAGTGATGAAGGTTTCGTATACGAAGCACTATACAATATTTACGCTGAGACCGATACAGACAAGGCGCTTGTTTACCTCGGAAAGGGTAGAGAGATGAAACCAGATGATACAGGTTTGCTCTTCGCTGAGATAAATCACTACCTCAGAGTAGGTGAAACGGATAAATTGATATCTAATCTAGAAGTTGCACTCGAAAAAGAGCCAGACAACATTTCTATATACACGACCATAGGTAGTGTCTATGATCAATTGCAACAGAAAGAAGAAGATGCGACTAAAGCAGCTGCTTACTTTGAAAAGGCACAAGGTTACTATAATGAAGTTCTGGCTAGAGATGCTAATAACTTTGATGCACAATACAGTATCGGCGCACTATATTATAATAAAGCCGCTAAGTATGTTGATGTACTTAATGAGTTGGCCTCTGACTTTTCTGCTGCAGGGACAAAAAAGTATGACGAAACTAAAGTTGTAATGGACGACTTATTTAAAGAAGCGCTTCCATTCTTCCTGAAAGCTGAAGCAGCAAACCCTAAAGATGGCAACACTATTGTCGCCCTCAAAGAGATTTATGCTAGATTAAATAATCTAGAAAAGTCTGCGGAGTATAAAGCTAAAATGGAGGGATTAAAATAATCCACCTATATACAAGATATATGAGGAGAGTAGCCAACGCTACTCTCCTTTTTTGTTTTTAGAAGACAGACAAGTCTTAGCGAAGGTGTTATTATTACATAAAATTACTAGTATGAGATTATCTGGATGTCTTCTTTTTGTATTACTGACACTTATATCTTGCCGACCCGAAAAAGATACTAAAATTCCTGGCTCTTACAAGGCCTTAGACTTATGGTCCTTTCAAAGGGCTTATCCAGAAAATGATATTCCTGATGGTGCATACTACGAAGGATTCCTATCACATAAGAAACAATTTCTAACTAATGAATCAAGATCGCTGACAGATAATTGGCAAGCGATGGGCCCGCTCAATACAGCAGGCAGAATGCTCTCAGTAGAAGTCAACCCACAAGCGCCCAATACTATCTATGCAGGTATGGCGAGTGGTGGATTGTGGAGAAGTAACGACCTTGGACTGGGTCAGACCTGGGAGTATGTAGAGACAGGTTTTCCAGTACTAGGGGTCAGTGACATTGAGTTTGCGCCGCAAGACAGTATGGTGATGTATATCGGTACTGGTGAAGTATATAACTTTTTTGATACAGGCACAGATGGTGCAGAGCGTGCAACTAGAGGATCTTATGGGATAGGTATCTTAAAATCAGAAGATGGTGGTAGAACCTGGAGGAAGAGTCTTGACTGGACCTACCAGCAGAAGCATGGCGTATGGATGATCAAAGTAGCCCCGACAAATACACAGACAGTATATGCCGCAACCACACAAGGCATATTCAAATCTACCGATGCTGGTGACTCTTGGAGTATGGTGAATAGCACAACTATGGCGACTGATATTGATATAAATCCAGCAGATGAAAACGATGTGGTCGCCTGTTTTGGAAACTTCTCTACTGCAGGTAAGGGCATATATAGAACCTTAGATGGAGGAGCGACTTGGACGATCTATGAAGTAGATGGTGGGGATCGCATAGACTTCAATGGAAAAATTCAGATAGCTAGGGCGGCAACTAATCCACAAGTGCTCTATGCTTCAGTAGGCAATGGATTTGGGTTCTCTGATGGTGCGACGACGTTATTAGTATCTGTCGACGGAGGATCTATCTGGACGATTGTGAATCAAAAAGATTATTCGAGATGGCAAGGTTGGTTCTCTCACGATGTTGCTATCAATCCATTTGACGTATCCGAACTAGTGGCTGTGGGTATAGAAGTCGAGGTAAGCGATGATGCTGGCTTTACACTTACCAATACCAATGTGGGTAATGTAACGGATGGTACCCCGCCAATCGATGGTCCCGATGGCCCATCCAATTATGTCCACTCTGATATTCACTTTGTAACTTATCATCCCGAAATAGAGGACTTGGTCTTATTGGGTACAGATGGTGGTTTGTTTCTTTCTTTTGATGGCGGCCAGACTTTCCGATCTGCTAATGGAGGCTTGCAGACGACGCAGTTCTACAATGGATTTGCTGTATCTAATACAGATACACTGTTAGTGATGGGCGGACTTCAAGATAATTCTACAGTTATCAATCGCGGAGGTGGATTATGGCAAAGAGCTGTAGGAGGTGATGGCAGCTGGAGTGCAATAGATCAGAACAACAATCAGAATGTGTACGGCTCCTCACAGAACTTGAGGATATTAAGGTCAAGTGTCGGCGGTAATGGAGGTTGGTCCACCATCTCGCCGCAGTTAGTTCCGGGTGATGTTGCTATTTTTATAGCTCCTTATCTGGTATCGGTAGCTGACCCTGAGGTGCTGTATGCAGGTAGTCGATATATCTATAAATCTACAAATGAAGGAAGATCCTGGACCGTAACTAACAACTCCCAAAGTATAGATGGTAATAATAGAATCTTTGCTATGGACGATTATGAT
This sequence comes from uncultured Saprospiraceae bacterium, assembly GCA_937929835.1. Classification (GTDB taxonomy): domain Bacteria; phylum Bacteroidota; class Bacteroidia; order Chitinophagales; family Saprospiraceae; genus RFSX01. Next base: position 7,393 of record CALFUU010000167.1, read on the forward strand.
CTTGATGCCAATATCGTTTATGTAGCTACGGTACCTGATGATGGAGCCCCTGGCGTATTTGTAACGCAAGACGGCGGTGATACTTGGACGGGTGGCAGTAATGGTCTACCTAATCGCGTTCCTAATGATGTGATTGCCTTTAATGTGGATCCATCTATGGCTTTATCTTGCTATAGTGGTTTTGGCACCAACCATCTTTTTTATACACGAGATTTTGGTTCGACCTGGATGCCAATAGATGAAAATCTACCTGATGTTCCAGGTAATGCAATCGCGATAGATGAAGTGAATCAAGTCCTATATTATGGTACGGACATCAGCGTCTACTATAGAACCTATGAAGTCAATGACGATAAGAGTCTAGAGTTAGGCGAGTGGTTGTTGCTGGCTGATGGCCTACCGCAAGCAGTCATTGCTATGGACTTAGAGATATCCCGTGCCAATCAAAAATTATGGGTAGCTACTCACGGAAACGGGACGTATAGAATTGATTTGGTAGATAACCTTTC
>CALFUU010000168.1 GCA_937929835.1 uncultured Saprospiraceae bacterium
AATAAATCTTGTTGTTCATAATAATAACTTGGTTTGTTGTCTATACTTGTCTATACCGTGAAAGCAAGTTAATACTTATTCGAGAAGAATAGGGCCTATCATTGATGTTGAAGGCGACACTGCATTAACTATAAATAAAAATATAGCTTAATTATCCTAAGCAGCGCAAGCTCTCCTGACAGTATCTTATTTAAAATAGAACATGCGGAACCTTTGTATTCTAATCTTAGTCTTGACATTTTACTCAGCTACTGGCCAAAAAGATTATGTGGCTATGGGAGAAGTTACAAGCTGGCAATATCGTGTTACCGGTTTTTTGGGCAGTAACGAATTTTGGTTAAATGCTAATGGAGATACCATAATTAATGGCTTGCCTTATAGAATCATCACGAACTTAGAAGACCCTTTATTTGATTATTTCATAAGAGAAGACACAACAGAAAGAAAAGTCTATCATTACAATCAATTTACCTCAGAAGAAGTCCTGCTTTACGATTTTGGCCTAGATGTAGGCGACTTATTTATTTCTGAGCGATATGATAACTTTCCTATAGAAGTCATTGAGAAAGAAATTGTATCTAGTTCTGGGTATGCATTATATCGATGGAAGCTTTCTTTTGATGGATTGTTCTCGTTCACCTATACTGAAGCGATAGGTGCGGATTTTTTGCTCCTAGACCCACGTATATCTGATCCTGTATACAACCTCAATTGTGCCTATAATCAATGTCAGAAGATTTTTGGAGATGAAAATTGTACCAGTTACTTTGCCGACCAAACAGAAATCCCTTACAACGGCATCGACGAAGACTGCAACCCCAACACACTTGATGACGACCTCGACCAAGATGGTTTCTTAGCCGTAGATGATTGTGACGACAGCAACCCGGATATCAATCCCGACCAAACAGAAATCCCTTATAACAACATCGACGAAGACTGCAACCCCAACACGCTTGATGACGACCTCGACCAAGATGGTTTCTCAGCAGCTGATGATTGTGTTGACAACAACCCAGACATCAATCCCGACCAAACAGAAATCCCTTACAACGGCATCGACGAAGATTGCAACCCCAACACACTTGATGACGACCTCGACCAAGATGGTTTCTTTGCTGCCGATGATTGTGATGACAACAACCCAGACATCAATCCCTCAGCTATGGAGACACCTAATAACGGTATAGATGAAGACTGCGACGGCTCTGACTTGACAACCTCTACATACGCAATAGAAGGTACAAGCATCTACATTTATCCCAATCCAGTGTCTGACCAGCTTCATATAGAGATGGATATGCCACTAGACTATCAGGTCAACTTATTTACTTCCGTAGGCCGCCTTATTTTATCAGAATCTAATCCACAACAACTGCAGTTAGGCTCGATACCCAGTGGTATTTATCTTTTAGAAATTAAAGCACGTCCATCTGAAGAAAAATTTGTCAGCAGAATAATTATCAAATGATAATAGCTTGTGATACAGAGCTTAGGTCGCTTCACACAGGCCTAGATCAGTGATTTAGGTACATTATTTGTATAGAACGTATTAACTAATTATTTAATGCGTTTTTATCAATTCTATCTAAGCCTTCTTTGTCTCCTTTGCAGTACTGCTGTATTGGGTCAGAATGTACCAGTAAGTGAGCTCAGCACCTACAGGAAAGCGCAGGCCTTGGTCGCACAGAATCAGTTAGAACCCGCCATCGCCCTCATTGAAACGTATGGACAAGAGCACGAATTGGATAGAGATTATTTGCTTTATCTCGCTAGGCTATACTTCTGGACAGGTCAGATGGAAGTGGCTCTCGCTAGGACAGAATCACTGCTAACCCTCTGGCCCGCAGACTATGATGTACACAAATTACACATAGACCTCTATGCCTCGCAAAAACTATATACAGAAGCAGAAGAGAAGATCTATGAAGCCATCAATTACTTTCCTACAGATGCCGACTTGCAGTACAGACTGGCTTACACCCTCTTTATGCAAAAGGAGTACAAAGCCGCCAAGACACTTACCACAGAGTTGGTCTCTAGTGATCCTGATAACAAAGCCTTAGAAAAACTAGATGCACAGCTCCAAAGCAAGCTTTTAAAGAATTTTATACACGTAGAATATCGCAATTATTTTCTGACCCAGCGATCACAACGTCTTGATTTCCAGAGCTATAGATATGGCAGGACCTTTGGGAAGTCAACTTTAGTACCACAATTAACCTCTGGTAAGGCCCAAAGTACACGTGGAATGCAAGGTGGCGCAGAGTTCTACACAGAAATCACTGAAAAGAGTTATGCCTATCTGCAGACTGTCTACTCTAGGTCAGAACTGTTTCCCGATCTTCGTGTAAGTGCTGCTGTCTATTTTAATATGAAAAAGAGGTACGAAAGCTCCTTTCTCATCTCATATTTGAAAGTAGATAATGCTGTGACAACCATTATCTCCCCTACGCTTATCAAGAACATAAAGGGCGCTACCCTAAGTGGCACAGCGAATGTGGTTAATCAGGACTCTGCCATTGAACTTACTTATAGATTAAGCTATCGACAATTTATCCGAGGTGATGAAAACTATGTAGGTCTAGCCTATGGTAGCTTATCTAGAGATGAGATGATCCGTGGTGACGAGAACAATCTCAAAGCCAATTACATTAGCTACGAAACTCGCTGGGCTGTCGGTAAGCATATACACATAGGTCTGAGCTACAATAGAACTATTACCAATCAAGTCAAAAATAGAGACCAACTTCATCTCTATGCCAAACATGATTTCTAAGCAGTAAGCATATATCGCTCTAATCTGGCGATTCTCGCTAGAAATTCTTTTCTCTTCAGAGGTAACAAAACGTAATCATCGACACCCATTTCAAAGACCTGCTCGATAACCTGATCTTGATTGATACGGGTCATAATGACGATCTTGATATATTTTTCTGGCCAAGCTCTAATCTGACTTATCATCTCATAACAGGTCATGTAAGAAACCATTAAGTCCATAACTATTAAGTCTGGTTGGGTTTCTTGTACTAACTGTAAAGTCTGTAAGGGATTATCGGTAGAGTGTACTGTGTGTCCAGCCTGCAGGAGGCTATTAGATAGAAGAGTCAGCAAACGCTGGTTCTCGTTAATTAGTAGAATATTCAAAGTGGTTGATTGGTTGGTTGATGTTTTCTATAACTAAAAGGATGCCAATAATTATTTAAACACTAAAAAATGCTGACGCCGCATATGTGGTATATTTTTTGATTTATGATGTATCCTGACAGTCGTTACTATATAGTCTCCAATTGTTGGGATAACCCATTTTTTCAATTTATCCAGCTCATCTAAAGCAACCTAACGTTGTTTGCAGTTTTGCAATAATACCCTAATTGAATGAACACCATTCGGTTTCAGATGAGCCAATGAGTAATAAGAAGCATAACAATCCGACCCGTCAGCTAAAGCGATCAGCTATAGCTAAGCACAGTAGTGATCTGGTGTTGAGCAGTGTTGTTGCTCTACTCCTATGCGTATTATTAAGTGAGTATGTAGGTATAGATAATCTTACAAAATCTCTACGGCATAAGCCTACTGCCAATCTATTGTCCGTCCTATCTGACACCAACTTTTCTAGCATCAACCTACGGTTTCGAGAAATAGACTCTACCTTGTTACAGTTAGGAGGCTTCCTATTATCCGCCCTTGGTATCCTCATCGCTTATGCACTTATACATCTAAGATTAACCAGATCGGAAGAAAAAAGGAACAAGGCTAAAACTTCAGAATTCCAACAATACTTTACCAGTATAATTACAGCAGAGAGTACAACCAACAAATTCATAGGAACTCAACATCCACGTACTTATCTCACCAAGTCCGATATCTATGATGTTAATAATAGATCCATCTTATTACAAGAATTGCGATCTATGCACAGTCTGGTGGGCGGCAGGGATCAGCGTCGACTTGAGGACCAATATTATGCTCTAGGATTTGTTGATGAGTTAGAAGAAAAATTTCAAAGTCCTGAATGGCTGGAAAGAGCACAAGCTATTAACGAAGTCATACAATTTAAGGTCACCAGTTATTATCCGCATATCAACAAATTACTTATCGACAAAAATGAAACGGTAAGACAAAATGCAGTGGTAGCAAAGATAAAACTTGACGACCAACCTCTCGAAATTCTCAAAACCATAGACAGACCCTTAAGTGTATGGGAAAAACATCAAATGTTCTTAGCTGTCAAGGCACTCCCTGCGCACAAGCTACCTTCTTTTAAAGAACTGCTCATAGATAAATCCATACACTACGGGTTTATCAAAGACTTAGAAATGCAACTTAATGTCTGAATCATTTTTTGGCATTATAGAAATCTGCATACTGGGCTATGTGTTGTTCGTAACATTCAGTTATATGCTTCAAGCTGGTAGCGCCTCTATTGTTATTAATAAATATATCAACAGAAAAAAAATACTGGAAGAGACACAGTTATCTCAAAGTCACTACCTACCCTCAGTTGCTCTTATTGCACCCGCATATAACGAATCAGTCGTCGTCACAGAGAGTGTAAGATCGCTCCTGACAGTGCATTATTACAACCTAGAAATTATCGTCGTCAATGATGGCAGTTCTGATGACACCTTGGAAAAACTCATCAATCAATTCCAATTAAAAAAAATAGAGAGAGCAGCCCATCATTATATTCCTACAAAATTTGTCAGAGGTGTCTATAAGTCGAATCAGCCTGCTTATAAAAATTTAACAGTCATCGACAAAGTCAATGGTCGAAAAGCCGATGCCATCAATGTCGGCATTAACTATGGTCTAGCAGATTATTATGCTGTCATAGACCTAGATTGCCTGCTCGAACCCGAAGCTATTTCTATGCTTATAGAACCGGTAATACGGTCAAAAGAAAAGAAAGTCGTTGCTGTGGGAGGGGTTATAGGTGCCGCCAATGACTCAGAAGTCACTAAGGGAAAATTTCTTAATGCCATCACTCCAAAAAACTTCTACGCCAGAATGCAAATTGTGGAGTATATACGAGCTTTCATCTTTGGGAGGACTTCTTGGAATAGCTTCAATGGAATGATGCTCATCTCTGGTGCGCTCGGACTCTTTGAGAGAGAGACACTCATCGCTGTAGATGGATTCTCTCCCGAAGCTGTAGGAGAAGACATGGATCTGGTTATGAAAATGCATCAATACTGCAGAGAGAATAAGGTTCCCTATAAAATAGATTTTGTGCCCTACCCTCTTTGCTGGACAGAAGTGCCAGAAGATCCTTTTATCCTTGCCAGTCAACGAAATAGGTGGATGCGTGGGACAATTCAGTGCATGCTTAAGTTTAGGAAGATGTTTCTTAATCCTCGATATGGTGTCATAGGGATGATCAGTTATCCCTATTGGTTTATTGCCGAGATGCTGGCGCCGATACTAGAGCTATTGGGATTGATTTTAATTATTGTGCTGGCCATATGTGGCCTAGTGAATTGGGTATTTGCAGCAGTACTTCTTTCTCTAGCCTACCTTGTTGCTCTTCTCAACTCTATGTCAGCGCTGCTGGTGTACTATCTCAGCTTTAGGCGATATGATTCGACTAAGGATTTATACAATCTATTTAAAACAGCAGCCATAGAGCCCTTTATCTATCATCCCAAAACGATAACCTGGGGCCTTAAAGGATACTGGGATTACTTTGTCCGTAAGAAACGTGGCTGGGGGATTATGCGCAGGGTCGGATTTAAGAAATTAGCTTAAGTGTTTTTCCTAACACCGTCTTGTACATGTTGACTTTGTGGAGGCATCTTGTTCTATAAGATTCCAAACTCTGTTTCGAAGTCATATGGAAGTAGATTTCTCGACTCCCTTCGGTCGCTCGAAAAGAAAAAGGGTTTTAGATTTTGGTTACCGTTCTTTTCTAAATTACCACTTCTTTCTATGTCGACCTTGTGGAGACATCTTGTTCTATACTACGTAGTGTCAACTACAATACCGCTGCACAAATTTAATTTTACTATTTTTTAGTAATGGTAACTGACTGATAAGTAATTGTTTGTCATACTTTCTAACATTATGAAACAACTAATAATTTCATTCTTCTTCGTTGCATTTATAGGCCATTGTGTAGTTGCTCAAGAGCTTATATTTTCAGAAGTACCTTCAGTGAACGAGGTAAGCATCAGTAATTTTGCTGTGAATTCTGAATATATGCTTGTAGCTACAGAGACTACACCTCGGAGAGTTTTTATTAATCGATTTGGAACTGAATGGCAAGAGCTACCCGAATTTATAGATGGATTTTCAAGTGTAAGTTTTTTAGACGATAATAAATTTGTTCTTGGTAGCTATTTATATGATGATGGATCTATCAGAGAAATGATGACTGGATTCAAAGCATCAACCCATGTTCAGAATGACACAGTAGTCTATTACATAGACAATAAATACTACTATTCAGATAATCTAGGGTTAAACTTTGATGTAGCATTACAAGACACAATTGTATTTATAGGAGGTGATCTACTATATGCAGATGGTAGATATTACCATATTAAGCAAAGATCAGGTATTAGCCAGGTATTTGTATACTCAGACAAATTTGATTTCATAACGAGTATAGAAATTCCGAGAAGTGCATACAGTGATCGAGTCAAGAGTTTACATCTAATTGGTGATGAGCTATTTGTTTCCTCAGAGTCCTTTGTATGCATTATCAATATCCTAGATTTTAGTAAAGAAACCTATCCTGCCGAAAACTTAAGAAACGGTATTATTTTAAATGGAATAATTTACTATTCAGATGCAGATGCAAATAGTTTCTTTTCACTGCCTATTGACAATTTAATTAATCACATTCCTGCCTTAAAGTTATTTGAAGTCACCTCTCCAAGAAATGTTATTGAATACAACGGTTTGGTTTACCTTATCCATAGGGAAGGAATTTTGACTTATGACCCTGTAAGTCAAGAACTAATACCAATAGACCTGAATCTGACCTTTACTTCTTACATAGATTTGGATGTCTTTGATAATCAATTGATTGCCGCTACCACCGCCAACAATCTTTACGAGACTACAATAGGTGAAGAATGGAGTAGACAAATAATAGATGACAAAGAAAAAGTTTTCTCAGTAAAGAAGACATTGAAAGGTGACAACTTAGTTATAGCTAACGGAAACCCTATACTTAATATATCTGAAGGTCCAGTCTATCTTAATCAAGACAGCATTCATTCCGGGCGAGGAAACATTTTCAATCTTGGTGTAGACTCATTTTTATTTGCACAGCCTAGGTGCACGGACATCTCTGGCCCACCGCGTCAGATTAGCTCAGACCAGGGGTCTACTTGGCAAGACATAGATTTTACAAGGTGCTTCCCATTTTATGCTCAAACAAGTATAGCCGATGGAAGACTCTATTTTTATGATAATACCTTCACTGACAGACCCTCCTCTAATTCTTCCACTTGGAGAGATTACTGGGCAACTTGGCTAGACACTGATAACTTTTCTTCTGGACATATAGAGCCACATATTGATATTCCCTACAGAAACGCTTCTGTGTTAATCACAGAAGAGGGCATCCTTCATATTAATCCACTCGACTCTATGGATCAAGGCCAATCTAGTTATGTCAGCTTTGATTTTGGTCAGACCTACACAGAACTAGCCGCTGCCCCTAATGGAGACCTCTACGCCGCTCCGGATGGCGCTACTATAGTTGTCAATAATGATATGGGGGTTCCAAGAATTTACTATCGCCAAATCCTAGATGATCCGTATATTGAATTTACAATAACACCCTCGGGTTTATATCCCATTGATCGTTTCATTTTTCTTGAAGATGGCCGAGGATTGATCCCTACCAACAGTGGCCAGATACTTTTGACAAACGGATTTACCTCCTCCACTAATAATCATAGTACATTAAAAGAAGTTAAAATATATCCTAATCCTAGTCAGGGCCAAGTTAACTTTGACCAAATAGATAATTATACCGATTATCAATTTTCTGTGTACACCTCTACAGGAGAAAGATTGTTTGCCTGTGATGGTTGTAATCGATTAGAGGGTACTCTAGAGAATGGTATCTATTTCATCGTTGGAATCAACCAAAATGAAAGAGTGATGTCTAAGCTTATTGTGAGTAAGAACTAGATTTCTCGATTCCCTTCGGTCGCTCGAAATAGAAAAGGGTTGTATGTTGGTCAGTATTCCTTTCTGTATTACCTTACTGAGACACCTACCCCCTCTGTCTTTCCAATAATAACATCATCATCAGACCCAACATAATACGGTCATCGTCATCGGAATCCATCTGTCCTACCTTGGTTAGTTGAAATTTTCTACCCCATAAGGAAGCTTCTTTTTTCATTCTTACTATGGGTTGCCCTTGGGTATCAGTGACGAGGTAAGACGGATTGAAAAAACAACCTGTCAATAGACCAAGGATAGGAATCTGCCCTAGCAAAGAGTCAAACACTTTGACCATCCCACTTTCTTCATTGATAGAATACTGGAGCTGATCATTTTGGTCGATAATTTCGTATTGGGCTTTCCAGATAGACCGCCAACCTTTTCTGGCTATTTTTCCTATAGTAGTATTCTGCGCATCATAAAACGAATAAGCTGCAGAGAAGTCGAGCCATCTATCCGCTTTAATTCTATAATTAACTTGAGCACGAGTCTCATCACTGAATATTTCTATATCTTCCTTCAACTTAAACATCTTTTGCCGCACATAAGCTATGGTCTTACCTGAAAAATCTCCTGCTACAAAATCATTGGAAATTGTACCAATTTTGAACTCGAAGTTTATAGGAAATTGAAGATTTTGCATAGTCCTTTGTGATTGGTGATTTTAAATACTATTTAATTTGTACGGCAATAAATGCTATAGGCATTAGGTCTTTTTCTCATCATCATCTTGTAACGCAATCAGGGATTGTCGACTTCTATTGACTGTCAGTTTTGTCACATCGGGTCGGGCATAATGTCCCGCTACATCAAAATTTTGTCGCTCTTGATAGACCAATTGCAAATCTAGTTCCGCCACAAAAAGGCCTTCCTTGTCAACAATAGGTTCCATTAACCATTCGCCCTTAGGACTCACAATGCCTGAACCCCCATTGGCAATATTTTCTGGAATCGCTTCCCTCAATAGATCTGCATAGGGCAGCTCATCACCTACATCTTCTTTTCGGTACAGGCCAGAAACAGACATAACATAAGACCTCGATTCTTTGGCTATAAATTCAGTGATATCCTTGGTATTGCGCAAGCAACCTGGCCACACAGCGATATGCAGATTCTCACCCTGAGCATATAGAGCTGTCCTAGATAGAGGCATCCAATTCTCCCAACAGTTGAGTCCTCCTACTGTAAATTCTTCTAATTGATGTACGACAAGTCCTTGCCCATCTCCGGGCGCCCACACCAAGCGTTCCTCATAAGTCGGCTGGAGCTTTCTATGCGTGGACTGGATGACGCCATACTTGTCTATATAGACGAGTGTGCAATAAAGACTATGCCCACCACGATCTGCGGCCCTCTCTATTATGCCGAGATAGATAGCTAAGTTGTTCTCCTTGGCCGCTGCACAGATCATATCTAGATCTCCATTAGTCATATCAACACTCTCCGTCACATAGTGTGCATAGATTTCTTTCTGCATTTGTGAGTTGAATGTCGCTCCATCTGTAAAGGCCAACCAAAACGGATACCCTGGCAAGAGCCCTTCCCCAAACACCAGAAGATCACATCTCAAATCTCCCGCCTCTTGGATAGACTCTATAATCTTAACGGTAGTCTTGGCCTTATTGAGCCATATAGGAGACAACTGTGCTACACCTACTTTCATAACTTGAATGTAAGAAAATAAAAAATTCTGTGACGAATAATATGCATCCTAGCATAGAAGCCCATATCGGAATCAGATCAAGCGTATATCGAGATGAGCCCTATTGCGCTGGAGTAGGAGGCCCCACACAAAAGTAGCCCTTGCTGAGTTAACAACAAGGACTACAAATTATTGAGTAATATTGGCTTGGGCTACTACAATTTTATAAACTTCTGTATGGCCCCACTTGAGGTTCTTATCAAGTAAGTACCTGTACGCAGTCCAGACAAGTCTACTGTCGGCGTCATAAGTCCATTGACGACTACCGCTCCTGTTATATCAATTATATCATAAGACTCTCCATCTAACAAGCCCTCTACCGTCATCGTTGTAACGGCTGGATTAGGGTATACTGTTAGGTTATGCGCTGTCATAGAACGCATATTGATCAATCCACTATCCGCCTTCAGAGTCTCTGTATATACTGAGCGGTGCACCTCTCCATCAACCGCGTTATAAATAGGTCCATCAGATGGTATAATACCTAACTCTCCACAAGTTGATACCGTTATCGCATCTAGATATAGTTCTGATAGATTGGTCGACATTGCATTTCTAATTCTCAAGGTAGTATGATCAGAAAATGCAGCACTGAAGGCGACTGAGGCGATATACGTACTATCATTGTCGAAGTCTGTCTCCGCTGACCACATCCGCAAGATAGTCCAAGAGTCACCACCATCTGTAGAAAATTCTACCATAAAACTATCTCCTGTGCTAGCCGCTCTAGTTGTATATGCAAAATCAACTTGGATACTATTAACTTTTGCAAACGGCAATAAGTCCGTATAGATATGGGAACTACTCGAATTATCTCTAAGTCTTACAGAGTACAAGCCCTCCGCAGCCGTGTCTTCATCGTCATATCTGCGACTATCTCCACCTCCATCATTCCATATACCCCAATCAGACTCAAACGTCTCGAAGTCAAATGTCTCTAAACAAGTGAGGTCGCTTACATCTGTACAGTCTGCATAAGCTTCTACAACATAGTGTAAAACCATTTCGTCACATAGACTACCCCCTAAGTTGGCTTCACTATATAACTTAACACTGACTCTATAGTCACCAGGTGCTCTAGATCCAAATCGTAAAGAAATATCCTTAGTATCATTTGCTAAGTTGGTAAAAAATCCATCTGGCGTCTCTATGCTAAAAAGAATACTACCAGTTACATCTGCTGTTAGAGCCTCTATATGCACTTGATGATCTATAAAGCTAGAAGCACAAAGTATCATACCATCTCTTAATGTTAATGGCAAAGTATTATCGTTAGGATCCAATCGTACTTCTGTAATAGATGCGCTACAGACATCTGCTGGAACACCACCTAATGGCTCCACACAAGTCTCGATGTCGATATTGTCTAAATAGACTTGATCACTATTAGTGCTCGCATCACATCTGAATCTAAGTCTCGTCTCTGAACTGAAAGGACCACTTATAGCAACTTGATCGGATCGGATCTCATCATTGTAAAAATCGAGACCTGACTCCCATTGACGAGCTGTAATCCAATTGAGTCCCGCATCTAGAGAATACTCCAGTAAGAATTGTTCTTCAGATTCCATACTTACGGCATAGTAATCAAAGCTAACCATCAAATTATCTACCGCTCTATAATCTAGATCAGGCGTATATATAGCAGACTCTTCTCCGCTACTATCTCTTAGACGTACGCTATAATTAGCCTCATCTAGTGGCCATGTGACTATGTCACTATCAGCGCCTCCATCCAACCAGAAATCATTGTCTTCATCAAAGTTATCCGTACGCGTTACTTGACATTGTCCATCTGTTGTGTAACATGCAGGAATATGATCTGTGATACAGTAGTCTGCAATTGCACCTGATCCTGCAAGATGTACTATCATCCTAGAGACATTAAATGCATTCAGATTCAATTGTTGAAACAAAGTATCCGTTCTACTCGGAATAGTTTTACTTAATATCTCTGAGCCTCTATCATCTAGTAACTGGACGAATCCTCCATTGTCTCTGACATCAAGTAGCTGTACATATGACACAAACTGCGGATTATTAAAGTCAAAAAACAATGTACCACCAACCGTATCTGCTGTAGGGTTATGCGGGTCTCCATCTTGTGATATGATAAGGATCTTGCCATAATCAAAGGCGGCAAGACTGACTGTCGTATCACTAGGGTTGGTCGTATCTAAGATCATTGCTCGGTTGTCACAAGTCCTTGTAGATGCACCAAATATATTGACCTCTGAAACTTGTCGCGAGACGAGATCTCCAGCCTCAAGCGACTCGAGTCGACCTCCAGCGCACTGAGGTCCCGCATCTAGATTGACATCTATTACAGCGGTACACGATAACGTTGCATTGGTAAAGGTGACGGTTTGTATTCCAAATGCCACGCATTCAGAAAAATCCCTGATATCATAATTGTTATCTGGCACAAAGACATTACTACATTCGTCGGTGGCTATAGCGGTAGACAACCAACGAGCGATGGCTACATCTTGGCCATCAATACCCGCATAAGTCAGGCTAAGCGTATCAGGACAGCTGAGTGTCGGCAGGATATTCGTAGCGGGTACGATACCAATATTCTGATAAGAACAAGTCGCTACGTCAAACTGAAAATAATCGTAACAGTTATCCCCAATCGGCATCACTATCGCCTCTCCATTACAATGGCTGTCTGGAGCAGTCAGACACGCATCCACTCTCACGTCATCTATGTACACCAAGTCGGTATTGTCACCACCATTACTTCTAAATCTAAATCTTGTATCTCTCGTAAAATCACCAGAGATCAGTACTGACTCACAATAAGTCTTGTCGTCGTCAAAGTCTACGGACTCCACCCACTGCTCAGCTACCAGCCAACTGGTGCCGCCATCTAAAGAATATTCTAAAAAGAAGTCTTCATTTCTCTCCATACCTACTGTATGAAACTCAAATCCGATATGTACAGTAGATGATAATCTTAAGTCTAATGCAACTGTACTAGAATAAGAAGAACTAGAATTATCTCGTAATCTTAAACTACGATCGTCCTCACTACCTGGCCATATAGCGCTGGCTGCATCACCACCACCATCAAGCCAAAATTCCCATGATCTGTCAAAATTATCAAAGCGAATAGAACTGCAAATCTCATCAAAGCTGTCTATACAAGCAGGTATCTCTCTCATATCTCTCGTGCAGAAATCTGAAATGGCTCCTGACAGTGGGATATAGACTTCCATCGTAGCTACCCCCGATCTATAAATGTCTACTGTCGCACTCTCTCCTGCGCCAGTCCTCGGTATCGTGAAGACTGAGATTATCAATCCACTTTTATCTCGCATAATGATAGATCCATTATCTGATTGGATATTGACAAAATCTACTGTATTGACAAACTGAGTACTGTCAAATACAAAATGAAAAGTACCGCCCTCATCATCGGTTTCTGAATCAACAGCCTCTTCTGCTTGGGAGATTACCAATATCTGGCCTAGGTCTGCCAATATGGACGTACCGCTGGCTAACGTATCATTGCTATTGTGTATCATAGCTCTATTGTCCTTGGCCGTGGGGTGCTCTCCAAAAATGGTTACGCCAGCTAATTGATCAGAAACAATCGCTCCCGTCGTCAAAGAACTAAACCTATCACCAGTACACTCTCTAATGTTAAACTGAGGCCCTTCATTGACCCATTCGCAACGTCTATCGTCAAATCTATAGTCATCATAACAGTGAAATGCCTCAGGCGCTTTGGGTTGCTGTCCGACATTGACCCAATCACAGAAAAATCTATCAAACTCATATAAGTCATAGCAATGAACAAGTTCAGGTTGCTCAGGCATTTCTCCAATATTGACATATCGGCAAGTCGAATTATCTAGGACAAAATCGTCCCAACAATTGTCTATTTCAGGTTGGACAGGTGCTTCTCCAGTGTTTATCCACTCACAAGCATCTGTATCAAATTCAAATCGATCATAGCACTGGATGGCCTGAGGTTCTGTCGGCATTTCACCCACATTGACATACGTACAGGTCGTCGTATTTATCACATAGTTATCCCAACAATTATCTGCTGGTGGTTGCACAGGTGCTACCCCAATATTTATCCAGACGCAATTGTCATCATCAAAGAAGAAATCATCATAACAGTTGACTGCTGCTGGTGGCAATGGTTGATCACCAATGTTCACATAAGTACAAGACTCTGTATCTAGCACAAAATAATCCCAGCAGTTGTCGTAAGAAGGCAGAACTGGCGGGACACCCTGATTGGTCCACTCGCAGGTTATATTATCAAATACAAAAATATCCCAGCAGTGGAAACTCGGCGGAGGCAAAGGCCTTACACCAACATTAACCCATAGACAACTGCTGTTATCAAACTCATAATCATCCCAACAATTGACAGCAGCTGGCGCAGAGGGTTGTACACCTATATTATCATAAGTGCACGTACTAGGATTGAGGTTAAAATCATCCCAACAATTGATAAATGGCGGCACTATCGGTTCTTCTCCAATATTAACCCAAGCACATATATCATTCTCATAATAATATTCATCATAACAGTTTTCGGCTTCTGGCTCTTCTGGCTCTAAGCCTGTATTTATCCACTCACACTGTGTATTATCAAACTCAAATACATCCCAACAATTAACAACTTGAGGTACTGTCGGTTGCGCACCCTCATTTACATAAGTACAAGTCTCTTCATCAAAAACGTAATCGTCGTAGCAGTTTATTTCACTAGGTATCGTTGGCTCAGGCATCACACAGACCTCCAAGGTTAGATCTGATGCACAATCTTCTCCGCAATCCGCATTAAGCGCTATGACCTCTATATCAAAGCATTGAAGTGAAGTACTTGTATTGATTACACCTCCAGGATAGGCTTGGTATTGTTCGCCAATGTAGGTCTGTACGACCTGTCCATAATTAGGCATTGACAAATTAGGGTTGCTCTGATCTATATCAATTATCCAAGTTAATGTTGTATTAGCAACATTGTCACTTCTACCAACTGACAATGAAAATTCCTCCCCTGAACAAATTATATTGTTACAGTCTTCCCAAATTCCATCGCCATCGGTATCATTATAAAAGTCTATAGGCCCTTGCTCATCTCTAGCTCCAGCGCAACCTGATATCTGAGGCATCGCACAGATAACAAATTCATAATCGATTCCTACATAATCAACTGTACAATCATCTATGAGCATATGGGCAACTGACACATTATAGGTTCCTGCATCAATAATTTCATCATTGATATCTGCAAAAACATCACTACATCCTTCGCCATTGTTATCCGTGTAAATTTCTACAATAGAAAAATAACCTTGCGCATTAGACTCTATCACATATACAGAATTAGGCTCTCCAACTAAACAAACTTCAATCGGACCTAGGGTACAATACGCCTCTTGTGCAATAAATATAAATGGTGCCATAGGCTCTACTCCATGGTTAAGCCACTCGCATAAAATATTATCAAACACGTAATCATCCCAACAATTTTCTAGAGTAGGTTGATTAGGCTGGACGCCTACAGATACCCACACACAGTTATCATTATCAAATACGAAATCTTGCCAACAGTGGACTGGGGCGGGCTCGGTAGGTTGCACGCCTATGTTGATCCAAATACAATCATCGTCGTCAAACACATAATCATCCCAGCAGTCTTCCACCTGTGGTTGCTCAGGTTGTGTTCCATTGTTCACCCAGACACAATCATCGAAATCAAACGCATAATCATCCCAGCAATTTTCCACATCGGGCTGCTCAGGCTGTATACCATTATTGACCCAAATACAAGCATCGAAATCAAATTCATAATCGTCCCAGCAATTTTCTACCACAGGTTGCTGTGGCTGTGATCCATTATTAACCCAGACACAAGCAACTGGATCAAACTCATAATCATCCCAACAGTCTGCTTCTGGCTGCTCAGGCTCTACACCTTGATTAACATAGGTGCAAGAATTGTTATCTAGAACAAAATCATCCCAACAATTGACCTCTTCAGGCGCGATAGGCTGCACACCCATATTGATCCAAACACAATCATCGAAATCAAACGCATAATCATCCCAACAATTTTCTGCCTCAGGTTGCTCAGGTAAAAGTATTGTTACCTCTGCCTCGCAATCAGACGTATTATCTGATTCATCCACACCCGTAAGGACCACTATATTAACTCCTGCATTGTTGCAATCAAATGTGTTAGAAGCTACACTCAAGTCTACGGAA
>CALFUU010000169.1 GCA_937929835.1 uncultured Saprospiraceae bacterium
CATCGCCATCATCACAAGCTGTACCGATGAGGTTGTCATCAAAGTTGGGACAAACATCGTTGGCATCACAGACGCCATCGTTGTCGCTATCTAGAGCAGTGCCACCTGAGCAGCCGCAGTTGGCATCATAAGTTTCGCCAGTTGTGCAGGCATCGCCATCATCACAAGCCGTACCGATGAGGTTGTCGTCAAAGTTGGGACAAACATCGTTGGCATCACAGACATCATCGTTATCGCTGTCTAGAGAAGTGCCACCTGAGCAGCCGCAGTTGGCATCATAAGTTTCGCCAGTTGTGCAGGCATCGCCATCATCACAAGCTGTACCGATGAGGTTGTCATCAAAGTTGGGACAAACATCGTTGGCATCACAGACGCCATCGTTGTCGCTATCTAGAGCAGTGCCACCTGAGCAGCCGCAGTTGGCATCATAAGTTTCGCCACTTGTGCAGGCATCACCATCGTCACAAGCCGTACCGATGAGGTTGTCATCAAAGTTGGGACAAACATCATTGGCATCACAGACGCCATCGTTATCGCTATCTAGAGCAGTGCCACCCGAGCAGCCGCAATTGGCATCATAAGTTTCGCCAGTTGTGCAGGCATCGCCATCGTCACAAGCCGTACCGATGAGGTTGTCATCAAAGTTGGGACAAACATCGTTGGCATCACAGACACCATCGTTATCGCTGTCTAGAGAAGTGCCACCTGAGCAGCCGCAGTTGGCATCATAAGTTTCGCCAGTTGTGCAGGCATCGCCATCATCACAAGCCGTACCGATGAGGTTGTCGTCAAAGTTGGGACAAACATCGTTAGCATCACAGACACCATCGTTGTCGCTGTCTAGAGAAGTGCCACCTGAGCAGCCGCAGTTGGTGTCATAAGTTTCGCCAGTTGTGCAGGCATCACCATCGTCACAAGCCGTACCGATGAGGTTGTCATCAAAGTTGGGACAAACATCGTTGGTATCACAGACGCCATCGTTATCGCTATCTGTAGAAGTGCCCCCCGAGCAGCCGCAGTTGGCATCATAAGTTTCGCCAGTTGTGCAGGCATCACCATCGTCACAAGCCGTACCGATGAGATTGTCATCAAAGTTGGGACAAACATCGTTGGCATCACAGACACCATCGTTATCGCTATCTAGAGAAGTACCTCCTGAGCAGCCGCAGTTGGCATCATAAGTTTCACCAGTTGTGCAGGCATCACCATCGTCACAAGCTGTACCGATGAGGTTGTCATCAAAGTTGGGACAAACATCGGTGGCATCACAGACACCATCGTTATCGCTATCTGTAGAAGTGCCACCTGAGCACCCGCAGTTGGCATCATAAGTTTCACCAGTTGTGCAAGTATTGCCATCATCACAAGCCGTACCGATGAGATTGTCATCAAAGTTGGGACAAACATCGTTGGTGTCACAGACACCATCGTTATCGCTATCTAGAGAAGTGCCACCTGAGCAGCCGCAGTTGGCATCATAAGTTTCGCCAGTTGTGCAGGTATCACCATCGTCACAAGCGGTACCGATGAGGTTGTCATCAAAGTTGGGACAAACATCGTTGGCATCACAGACACCATCGTTGTCGCTATCTAGAGAAGTACCACCTGAGCAGCCGCAGTTGGCATCATAAGTTTCACCAGTTGTGCAGGCATCGCCATCGTCACAAGCTGTACCAACAGAACAGCTTGGTTGTGTTGCAGTCAGTGAAATATTATCTACAGCGATATCACTTCTAAATCCTGTGCCTGTTGTTCCGTTAAGTCTTAGTTTGACATATTCTCCCAAGTAATTGGATAGATTGAGGTTGGCACTCTGCCAGTTTGGTCCTTGATCGCCATTTATAGACCAGACGTTGTTAGTCCATGTCAATCCATCATCTAGACTAACATCTATACTTAGTGACCCCATTTGATTACCATACATACTGTAATCAAAGCTAAAATCTGCCTGTGTAGTAGCTGTCAAGTTAAAGCACGGAGAAGTCATCAATGCTGTCTTAGATGGATAGTTAGGATTACTAGCTTCTACATACATATATGTTGATCCATCGCTAGCAGAAGCGGGTCCCGTTTCGTTTGATGCTGTAGCTCCAGAGTTGGCTGTCCAAGGTATGTCGGCACCAGTTCCCTGAGACCAAGTGTTGATACCCCCTTCAAAACTTTCTGTGTAAGGAAAGGCGGATATTGATGAAGCACAGGCAGGACAAGTTGGACATTGATAATCTATAATCATAAAATCATCAAAGTAAAATCCGTCCGTATTGAGATCGGCATCCGTCACCAATACGAATCTAAATCTAACGGTGGAGCCTACATAAGCACTTATATTAAATTTTTCCTGAGTCCAAGCTTCGGCAGCTGTATATGTTTTTAGGTTAGTCCAATCGGTGCCACCATTTGTAGCCACTTGTAGGAGCACATAGTCACCGGGTTCGAAAGACCACTTGGCAAAGAATTCTAAATAGGGTATGTCTGCATTGGCTAGAGTGACAAACGATTTCATAGTAAGCGCATTGGTCGTACTGTTCGTGAAATTGGATCCATTGGAATCTCCAAAGGATTGATTGCCGCTGTAGCTGTCATCTGTATTTATTCCCCAGGCGATACCGTTACCAATTGCATCCCACTTGCCTAAACCATTCTCTGCATTGTCTCCAAAGAGTACATTGGAATTACCTATTGAAACTTCTACTGTCTCGGATTTAGAAACTGTACCATCTTGCAGAACTCTTATTTCTAGGTCAAAGGCTCCTTCTGCAAAGGCAGGATCTATCGTTATATTAAATTTGTTAGAGGCATTGTCTTTGGTTTGTCTAGCTTCAATACTCCCATAGGATCTCGTGCCATCGATAGTAATCAAACTCGAATTGGGTATAATTTCGACAACCAAGTTACTGGCATCGGCTCCTGCGCCTTTATTTTTTAGTTCTACCTCAAGCTGTATAGTCGATCCTGGCATAGCATCACCAGATATGTCGTGGCTTTGTACATCTGCATAGCCTCCTGCAATCCAAGCTTGATAGAACATCGGATATACATTTTCGTCGACGAGATCAAATATTTCACTTTGAGCTGGCCAGAAACCACTCCCATCTATTTCTGGTGTCCAAGCATAGATCCCTTCATTGTGAAGGTAATCTCTGGTCGTTCCACAAGAGGTGTATCCAAGCATCTGAGATGTCGTACCATAGGGGTAATTGTTCTCTGATAAAAAATCTGAAGCCCATTCAGCATAGGTAGGAAAATCTGGTGGACTTGAGTTATACCCATAAGGCATTAAAAAACTACCAGCAGTGGCGTGAGTAGAAAATGCAATAGTGGGTTCTATTTCATTGACAAAGTCTCTCACTGCGGCTGTTTCTGGCTCAGAAAATGGAGCCGTTCCTTTGTAGGTCGACGATGAGGTCGCAGAGCTAGCACAAGAACTATTAAAGCCCCATTGATAGCCATAATTTCTGTTGAGATCTACGCCAAAACCTCCTCTTCTATTTTTTCTCCACAGACCACCACCATTGGGATTGGTTTGTCTGTTGTACTCATAACCGTCGGGATTAACTACTGGGACGAAGTAGAGCTCTCTGTTGTTAATTATATAAGTCACAGCGGGATCTACATTATAGTTTTCAAGTAGCCAGAACATATAGTTGATAGTTACGGCCATAGAGAGGGGTTCTCTGGCGTGGTGCAGAGCATCATAGTAGGCCACTGATTCAGGCTCATCTACATCTGGATTGTCAGAAATTTTAAGGGCCCATATATTTCTACCTTCGATGCTGGTTCCTATGCTATACTTAGCCGTTGTTATATTTGGAAAGAGACTGTGCATTTCATCTAGCTTGGTTTCTATTTCAGAAAACGAATAGAATCCACCAACACTCCCATACCCAAAGTTGGCTGCTGGAGATTTTGTGTTGGCAAGATTGTCTTGGTCAGCGATGCTTCTTTCCTCATAGAATTTGTGGAAATCCTCTATCACTATTTCATACTTGATGCCTAGGTCGTTGAGCTTAAGAATGTCGGTGTGTGTCAAGTACATTTCCACACCACTTACCATATCTCCGTGTATGTGATCAAAGTCTACCTCTGCTTCTGCCATCTCACGGAGTTGCATTGGACTCGTCACGAAGACCTTGAGTACAGAATATTTTTCTGTTTTAGGGTTGGCTTTTTCTATTTGTGCTATGAGCCCAAGGCAGGACAGAAATGAGAATAGGAAGGTTAAGATGAAAGACTTCATTTTAAAATCGGTTTACATTAAAAATGGGAGGGGTGTGTTGGAGAAATATATACACAAATTAGTCCTTATTGCCTTGTAGCGCAGCCAGGTACTGACCTAGGATGAAATGTGTAAAATTGCTGACATAGAATTTTTCTTAGCGCAGTAGTTGTGTAGGGCGGGTGTAGGATTTTAACGATTGTGTAGGCCTATGATCTTACTTAGGCTGGATTATTATTGCAACTAATGCCAAAGCAGTGTATATGTATAAATTGTTCATTATAAGCGCATTAGACAATACTGTTGATAACTGCGGGACAGCTTAGTCTTGGGATCAAATGTGACAAATTAGCTAAGATCCTGCGTGATGCATTTATAAGTGAACGCTTAGTTGGGATTCTGTTCGATCTGAGATTTATAATAATGGTGTTAATAGAAAATGGGATTACTTGTCTAATCGCGAGATATGCGTAATTTTCAATTTGTTTGGTTTACTAATTCTTAGATAGAGATTAATTGTCATCGTATGTTTAAATTATTATGGGGTACGCTTATGGTTGTCAGCTTTCAGCTTGCTCATACCCAGTCTCACAGCGAAGTGAAGTATGCAGAGATATCTTTTCTGGAGAAAGAATATCACTTCGGTGTAATCAATGAGGGTGAGCAAGTTCAGAACGTGCTAGAGTTCACCAACACGAGTGCTGTCCCATTAGTTATCTCTAATGCTAGAGGAAATTGTGGTTGTACCATCCCCGAGTTTTCTCCTGAGCCGATTATGCCTGGCGAAACCCAACAGATATTAGTTCGATTTGATTCTAAAAAGAAAACTGGACGGCAAAAGAAAAGTATCTTAATTACAGGCAATACGGATCCAGAGGTAACCATTATCAACTTTGTCGGACTGGTGCGAGCAGTCACAGATAAGGGCTCTGGTAAGCATGTACAGACCCTAACGGAGTTGGATGCCAAGACCTTGATTATGGCGCATAGTACGGAGGAGGCATCTCTTAGTATTGACCTAACAGCCTACCCCAATAGTCACGCTGGAGTAGAAATCTATGATATGCGCGATCAGATGATGTATAGTGAGGAGAATGTCGGCCTAGCAGAAATTAAGAAAATCGATACTTCTGCACTAGCAGTAGGGACCTATGTGGTTTCACTTAGAGTGGATGGGAGACATAGAATTACCAGACAGTTTGTGAAATCGTAAGCGTAATAGGTGCTAGATCTATACCTGTCGCCTAGAGAGCAGGATTATGGAATTGGGATCTACTCGACACTAGGGGACTTCGTAAAAATGTACTGAGTGGAGCAAGTGTTTTGGCAAAATTAGGGTTGAGGAAGCCATAAGGTATCTAATTGGTTAGTTCGCACCAGTAGCCATTATTATTACCATCCTTAAATGTGGCCTCTAGCTGGCGACTCAGAAGTGCAACAAGTTGTGATCCAAAACCAGATGAATCCATGTCTTTGCCTATACCATTGTCTTTGATTTTTAGATAAAACTTAGATTGATCTATTTTAATAAAGTCGATATCTACTTGACCACTTTTTTTATTTGGAAAGGCATATTTAAAAGTGTTAGTGAGTAGTTCATTAGTTATGAGGCCTAGTGGGATGGCGGTGTCTACATCTATTTCTGCGGGTTCCATATTGAGGTTGATGGCTATTGTTGTGTCTTTGGGAATATAGAAATCCTTGAGATTGCTGGTAAGTCTAGTGAGATAGTCTTTCATTTCTATGCCAGCTAGGTTGTCTTTCATATATAGGTTCTTGTGTATCAGTGCCATTGATTCTACTCTATGTTGTCCTTGAGCGATGGCTTCTTTGGCATCGACATCTGTGATATTGGCGGATTGGAGGTAGAGAAGGCTAGATATAGTTTGTAGATTGTTTTTAACCCTATGGTGTATTTCTTTGAGGAGTGTTTCGTTTTGTCGACTCTTGGCTTTAAGTTGTGTTAAGTTGGATTTGTTTTTTCTGAAGTAGTATAGCAAGGCGATAAAAGACAAGAAAAGAGCAAAAGTAAGTACAGATAATATTTTATTATTTTGGCTTTTTTGATCGAGTAGTATCCTCTGATTGGTGATGGCTTCGTCTTTTTGGGCAGCTTCATATTTGACTATCAAATCTGACTCAAGGGTATTTATTTTTGTTTTAAAACTGACTGCTTGACCTTCTTGTAACCTCTTGAGGTAGGGGTACGCTTTCGAGCTTTGGTTAGATTTTTCATAACAATCTACTAATTTTTGTAATTCGTCTAGTAGAGCAGAGTCTTCGTAGGCCTCTTCGTATACATTAAGATATTTTACAAAGTAAGGAGCGGCCAGCTTATATTCTTTTTTTTTAAAATGTACATTGCCACGATTATAGAGCGAGGATGCAAGATTGTATTCGCTTTCTTTTTCAAAGTCTGCAAATGCCAGATTGTATTTTTTTTGTTCCAAGTATGCATTGCCCCTTTCTCCATAGAGCAAGCTTCTTATAAGTTCGTATCTGTCAAATCTGTATTTTTTACATAGGGCTAGACCTTTGTTGGCCGAAATGATTGCTGTATTATAATCTTTTAATTGTATAAAATTTCTGGTCTTCTCCATATGGCACAAGGCTATCCTGACATAGTCTTCTTCGATGGTCAATGCGTTTATAGCTTCTTCTGCATAATTATTTGATTTATGAAAATCTTTTAAACTTGATGTTAGATTAGTTAGTGCAAGCAAGGCGATACCTTCGCCTCCTAGGTCTTCGATGCTTTTATATACTTCTATAGCTTCAAAGATATAGATCTGCGAAGAGTCTGTTTTGTTAACATTGAGGTACATATCTGAAATGTTACATAAGCGATCTCCATATAGTTGTAATTGGTTTGTTTCTCTATATAAAGGTAGGATTGGTTTGTAATTGTTGAGTAAGGTTTGTGGATCAGTTCTTTCAAGGCTCCAGTCATAGATATTTTCAAGTAGCCTAATTTGTAATGTAGTGTCTTTTTTGTCAACAGCACGTTGGAGGGCACTCTTGGCTATATCGTATGATTCTAGTTCTTGATAATGTGTTTCTAGCCAATGGGTAAGGCTATCGAGTGAAAGTTGTCGTATGCTGTCGATATTAGTTTGACTACTAACGGCAATGGCGGATACCAATGCTATTGTAGTCAAGAGTAGTCTTGGTGTGTTCATAATAATTAGGTTGATAACGTTGTGTGGGTTCCTGTGTAGATCTCAACCCAGTATCCATTTTTATTGCCATCTTCTATGTGGGCACCTAGTTGTTTTACTAATAGTGAGATCAGTTGACTGCCAAAACCTTTAGACTCTTTTCTGTTGCCAATACCGTTGTCTTTTATTTTAAGAAAGAAATCTGAATTGTTTTTTGTTGAAAAGGTGATGTCTATTTTACCATTTTTGTTATTGGCAAAAGCATACTTAAAGGCATTTGTAAGTAATTCGTTTGTGATGAGTCCTAGGGGTATAGCTGTGTCAACATTTACTTCTGCGGTAGACATATTAATATTTACTTCTACTTCTTGACCTGGAGAGGTATAAGATTCTTTGAGATTGTTGGCCAGTCTTGTAAGGTAGTCTTTCATTTCTATGCCAGCTAAGTTGTCTCTCATATAGAGATTCTTATGTATCAGTGCCATAGACTCCACCCTGTGTTGGCCTTGAGTGATAGCTTCTTTGGCGTCGACATCTGTGATATTGGCAGATTGGAGGTAGAGTAGGCTAGATATGGTCTGTAGATTGTTTTTGACGCGGTGGTGTATTTCTTTGAGGAGAGTTTCATTTTGTTGACTCTTTAGTTGGATAGTAGAATTTTTTTCTTCTAGCAAGAGGTTTGATCTTTTCTTTTGACGGATATTATTGATTAGACTAAGGGCAAGTAAGGAGAGTAAAAGCGACAATGCAATAAATAGAATGCGACCTCTTTTTTCTTTTTTCACTTTATTGCTGAGGATTAATTTTTCTTGAATATGTTGTAGGCTATCTGTGAGTTTTTCTTCTTTATATTGATATTCTGCTTTGATAGTAGCCAGTTCTACTTGTTTGTCTGAGGTAAGAAAGCTATCCCTAAGACTGGCGTATTCAGAAAGGTTGTCATAGGCTAGTCTATAATTTCCTAAGCTGTTGTAGGCCGCCAGTTTTATATCTAATGATTCTAACATTGCTTGCATTTCATCTAATTCTCTGGCCAGATGGTGTGCTTTGTCTGCAGATTCTATAGCCTTATGGGGGCTCTTGATGAGATTGTAATATCTGCCCCAGTTTATGAGAGTGAAGCATCTTCTTAATTTACTATTCATCAGGTGATCTAGAGAGTCCTGCTTGTTAAGGTAGATGACCGCGCGCGATGGATCTTTAGATTTTAGATATAATCGCGAGAGGGCTCCATATATACCAGCAGTATGTATGCGCTCTTCTTGCGTCAGAGCGCCTTCCGATTTTCTAATTGCTTCGCCTTTTTTTAGATAGGTTTTGGCAAGCTCAAGATTTTCGTCTTTAGTATCTATATAGGATTGGCCCAAGACATTGTAGTTGACGGCAGCCATATGTTTATAATCTATATCTAGCGATAGGTCTATAGCGTCTTGGAAGTATCTTCTTGCTTCAGTTAGATCACCTAGTTCTTTGTGGACATTGCCGATTTTTCCGAGAGCCGTTGCGAGGAGCTTGGGTAGATCGGCTGACTTATAGTGTACTGCGCTAGCCTCTATGTTTCTTAGAGCTCCAGTGAGGTTGCCATTCATCATCTCGAGTTGCCCTATAGCGAGGAGTGCATCCCCTTGATTCCCATCTAGTCCTGCAGATTTTGCAATGCTGTAACTTTCTTTAAAGCACTCAACGGCTTTTTCGTTGTCAGGTGTTCTCCAATGAATATAGCCCATCTTTGTCCAACACACCCCTTCTCCTTTCGGAAAGTTACTCTCTTTAAATTTTTCGGCGGCTATAGGAAAGTAGACGAGTGCAGAGTCAGCCTTACCCATCATAGTGTATATGTTGGCGATCCAGTAATAGGATTTGCCGATGGTCAATTGATCACCTAAATCAATTGCGAGAGCCAACCTTTCTTTTGCATAATCTTGACTTTTGTTTAAGTCTCTACTTTGATAGTATTTTATAATATCACCAAGTTGCTTTAGTCTTATTGTGTCATTTTCTTCGAGCTGACTAACTGTGACCAGCGAATCAATGTTGGAAGGTGTCTGACTATAAGCTGAATAACCTTGCAAGAGTAGAAGACCAATAAGCGCAGTCTGTTTCAGATAGTTTTTCATAGTATTCAGGGTTGATCGTATGATGACTGCGTTATTTGTAATTCTGTAAGCACTAGAGGTAATTTGTAGGGTGCATCTGACGCAGGTTATTTTGTATAGATTGTAGGTCTGGCCTAATTTTTTTCATAGACCTCTAGTTTATCCCCTTTTGTGGGTAGTGAAATGTGCTAGACCATAGTGAGTCGTTTGTTGAGATCATGTTTATAAGATTTGCTCACGGCCAAAGCCTTTCCGTTAATGTACACATAGTGATCGTCTAGTTCATCTATAGCACTAATATTGACTAGGTGAGATCGGTGTATGCGCATAAAGATATCTGAGGAAACCTTTTTTTCGAATTTCATTAGTGGAACCGATAGTGTGTAGGGTTTAGACTTTGTGGTGATCTTGCAGTAGTTTCTTTCTGCTTCTACATATAGGATGTCCTCAATTTTGAGTTTTACCATTTTCTTTTTGTCTCTTACAAAGATTCTGTCAGAGAGGGATTTGTTGTTGGTATATTCCCCTGGTCTAGTGCTTGTTGCTTTTTGATTGATGACCAATTCTAGTGTTCTTAATAGCTCTTCTTCTTTAAAAGGCTTGGACATAAAAGCATAGGGAAAGGTTTTTTTGGCTCTATCAAAAGTCGGTTGATCTCCATTGGCCGTCAGAAATATGATAGGTGTGCTGTGGGTTTTTTGTACAAGCTCTGCTGTTTCGATGCCGTCTAGATCACCACCCAGCTGTATGTCCATCAACAAGACATCAACAGAATTATGCTTTATAAAGTCTAAGACAGATTCTCCTTTAGTGAGTGACTCTACGACATTATAGCCATGCGTTTTGATCACGGTTGAGATGTGAGCAGCGATGATGAGATCGTCTTCTACAATAAGGATTTGAGGTAGATCCATAGGAATATAGATTAGATAGCAATGAAAAGTATACTAGTATACAGATAAATTGCTGAAGTCCATAATAAGGGATTAGTCTATTGTTGTAATTTTTTGCTATTGTTCTCTTTGGGAAAATATTAGACAGCTTTCGGACAGTGGCAAGAGTAATTAATAGGGAACTGTGGTAGTTTTCAATTTACTAATATGGATCAAGATGCGTTCGGAGCGAGGGAATAATAGAAAGATTGTCATTGTTGAAAAGAATCAAATTATAGGACATCATATATCTGTTCTATTAGCGAGTAGAGGCTATGACGTCTATGAGGAGGTTCTTTCGATGTCAGATTTGGGTACTGTCTTGGTAGAGTTTAAGCCTGAGATTGTTGTAATTAATAAGGGACTCTTTATACAGCAAAAGGTATCTATTGGTACACGCCTATCTGATGTTAGTTCCATACTCTTTATTGTATTATTTACACTAAGTCCCGGTGATGATAAGGGATTTTGTCTTTCCAGAATCAAGTATGTGGGCAAACCTTTTTCGAGTTTTGATATATTGGAGGCAGTCCTCGAAAGTGATTAAGACCAACCTATGCATAATACGGACAGTTATTGCAGCAACTAGGACATTAGTAGAGACTCCTTAATCTTTTAAGACTTATCTTAAGGATATGGAAGATCAGATTTTATTAGAGCAACTTAGCTTAAGTGTCTTAAGGACAATATCTGATGGTCAGTACAGCTTAAAGAAAATTTGTAGTGCGCTTTATTTGAGCAGATCCCAGCTGCACCGTCGGGTAAAGAAGATGACGGGTATGTCGACTACGCTATACATTAGAAAGATAAGATTAGAAAAAGCCAAAGAATTACTGCTTGCAGATACAGGTGCCAAAATATCAGACATAGCAATAATGGTAGGCATAAATAGTGCTCAGAATTTTAGTAAATACTTTAAGCAACAATACGGTGTTACCCCTTCACATTTTAAGAAAATGAACCAAAGGGCATATAAGAACGAACAGGCAAGTAGTATTGATCTTAATCCAAGTGCTGGCCATGGAAAACAAGATTTCGGTACAGTATTATAGTCCATGTCGCCAACGACATAGAGTCCTGCTTGTCGTATTCCAATGGCAAGTATATTAAGTGAATAGAAAGTATGTGCAGTGCTTATGCCTGGTAGTCAAATGGTACGCTTGTATTTTTTGTCAAGGTCAGTTGTGTGCTAAGCGAGTTGGTAAAAAGCTTATAGATTTTCAGTGGCATTTTGATTCTCCGCTCTATAATGTGACGTTGTACTTTATGTATAAGATTAGGTTATTTATTGCCACTGAGTTAGAGCAGCTGTGCTCTATAATATTTTATATACTGCGAGTATATTTATTAATAAATTTCACCCCAATAGTACATACTCTTAGTCAGTCGAAGTATCCGTGCTGAAATTAATCAAAGCAAAAGGGATGATGGTTTAATTTTATTTGGGACATAAATTTGTACAGTTGGGAAGAAATACCTCACAACGAATACTTGATTATGCAGACATTTAGGAAGGGCAATATTGATTCAAAAAAATAAAGTGACTGATGATAGACAATTGTTAGTGATGATACAATAGATTAAGGATGAGATAGCAATGCGTCCTACCTTACACCTTTCAAAAAGTAAAACCAATTTTCTTTATAACCCTTAAAACCAATTAGCAAAACAATAACTACTGGCACTTTGACAAATTGTATTACGATTACAGATTCTGTCTAGGTATAATGACTCGAAGTCAATCTTTTTCGAGAATTAAAATTATAAGTCGGTTGAAGTCAAAAAGAATAGCCATAGCAGGTGATGGACGAAGTCTGTCTCAAAGATATAATCTAAAAAATGTAATCCAAATACTTGACAAAAGTCAGGGACTTATTTATTAACCTAAATTTCTATTAAATGAAGACTTACCTTATAAATTATTTTTCTTCCCAAAGTGGCTGGCCTATTGCACGCTATTTGAGGAGTATCACCCCAAAGTCCTTTGCGATTGTATTGGCGACGATCGTATCTATAGGTGCCTATGCACAGCAGATCGAGGTGACACCGACTGATGCGACTTGTCGACAGAACGGAGTACTTACCTGGACAGAGGCAGATGGCGCAATCGTATCTTACAATGTATCTGGTACAGAGTTAGATGGTGGTACATTCATGACCAGTCTTGCTGGAGTCAGTCTGATGGGACTAGAGCCAGGAAGTTACACTGTGACGCCAGTTGTGGACGGGGTAGAGGGGATGCCTGTAACGGGAACTATAGCGGATGCTTTTGGTCCTCTAGATGTGGAGCTTTCTACTAGTTATACTTGTGGATACCAGATCGACGTCAATGTATTAAGTGGTGACCTGGCCTCTATTCAGATTTTGTCTGGCCCTGGTTCACCTATGGTCAATGGCATAGTTAGTATTACGGATGTGGAATTTCCAGAGACTTACGAGCTATTATTTACAGATGCTTGTGGAGAGACCACTCAGATTGATTATACGATTGAGTTTCTATTTCCGACGAGATTGGGTGTCGGAAGCACTTCGTGTAATATTGGAGCTAGTTGTAACTCTATAGAGTATAGTGTTGCTCCTGTTGGTGAAAGAGCTGCCGAAAGACCAGTTTCTTTTGAGTACCTTGTCAATGGTAGCGTAGTGGCTTCTGGGCAAAATAATGGAACTACATTCACAGGATCTATCCCGTACGCTTGCGAAGATGAAATTGTATTTGACATAAGAGCGACGCTAAATTGTGGTACCGTCTTTACCAGAGAAGTTATCCTTGATAATGAAGTACTGGTAATAGACAAACCGGAAAACTGTAATGATTGCATCTATCTATCTGTACCTTTTTCTACAGGTGGTATGACGACAATCACTTATACTACTGCACCTACAGCAATGAATCTGGAAGGAACTTCCTTCACTCAGATGGGTACAGCTTGTGAAGTGGGAACTAATAGAGATGACTATGTCGATTATGAATTATGCACTGATGGACCTTTTGAGGAAGGGTTATATACAGTGGCTATAGACAATGGATGTTGCCCTAGATCAGTGACTTTTAATTATGTGATGCCTCAGACATCTATAGGTGGTAATTCAAGATATACATGTACTGATGGGGAAGGCGTACTTTTTGTAACAACATCTGGTAGCTTCGTTGATGCTGAAGTTACGGATCTCAATGGTAATATTGTCGGCTCTCTAGCTTGTCCAAGAGGAGATGATCGAGGATTTTTTACTACAGAACTTCCATATGGTACTTATAATGTCGAGATAACTGATGCTTGTGGAGATATGTTTACAGAGCAACTTACGTTACAAGAAAGGTCTTGGGAGTTAGGTGCAGATATTACCTTAGGTTGTGGAAGTTTCAATGTTGAGATTAGGGATGATGGTCAATTTGCGCCGGTAGGGGTTTCAAGTGCCGCTGCAAACTTTAGCTACTTTCTTGAGTGGGAGTCGTCTCCAGGAGTATGGGACACCTTGGCTTCTAGAGGAAATATCCCATGGGGCGGAGTCATATCTTTAGATAATATTACGGAACTTGGTAATTTCAGACTTAGAAGGACGCAAGTAACTGGCAGTTGCCTAACTTGTGATGAGCTCATCTTTTTTACACAGAATAATAATGAATTAGACTTTACAACACTGGAAGGCGTCCAGTGTTCTGTTGGTGGTCTGTATACCATCAACGCTTCTGCTCTCGGAGAGCCATTGGCAGGAAATGATATAACTTATGAGGTACGTGATTCTGGAGATAATTTAGTGGCCAGTGGTGGTGCTGAATCAGGACAGAACTATACTGCAAATAACTTACCTGAAGGAACATACACAGTAGTGGCGAGCAACGAATGTGGTTCTCAGATAAGAGAAATAGAACTCGTAGATCTTCCACCTCTGATGATAATGGGAGAGGCTTCTTACTGTGCAGGATCAGATGCAACGCTATCCATAGGAGGATTTTCTTTCTTAGATTTTGTATGGACCGATCCGGCAGGCAATGTTGTGAGTACTATTAGTACTCTGGATATCTCAAATGTATCTGCTGCTAATGCCGGGACCTACACGGTTATGGTGACTTCGGCAGGTAATGCTTGCATTAACTCTACACTTACTTTTGAATTAAATGTGGAGGCAGAAAGAATCTTGGAGGTAGTCAGTGATAACAACCTTGATTGCGATGCTGAATCCTGCTACACCTTTACGTACACCAGTCCTGATGCAGACGACGACATAGTCATCAATTGGGATATCAGAAGTAATAATTCTGGATTTCCTTTTCCTACCAGCATTACTCTAACTGCAGAAGATGTAGTGTCTACTTCCAATGGTATCACTACTTATACTAAGCAATTATGTCAGACATTCTCAGTCCCGCCCGGCACCCCTGGTGCTACTAATCAAGCTGTCTCCATAGAAAATTTCGTGATGACAACACCGAGTGGTTGTGACGTGTCTGTACCTGATAGATTCAGGAACCTATCTAAAGGAGTTGCTCCCATATCTAACATAGAAGTTTTTTCAGACTCAAATGAAGTCACCTGCGGCGGAACGGCAACATTCACCATAGAATCAAGAAGTGGAGTCAATTCCATGATTACTTATGAAATCAATGGCATATCAGTCACAGAGCCATTTGGTATAGCTTCTCAAGATCCTGATGGTGATGGGCTATATGTGCTGACGGTAACTGTACCTAATGTCAATGCACCAACTACACTGGAGCTTGTAGGTCAGACTTATTCTTCAGGATTTTGTGATAGGCTTTTTGATGGAGGCAATTTGCAAGTGGAGACAGTAAATGTAACAATGCCTCCTATGCCACCTGCGGTAAACTGCTGGGATGATTTTCAGTATGATTTTGCGACTTGTACTTATGTGAATGTGGGAGATCCCAATACGCCAGTAGGATGTACCAATCCTAACTCGGCCAACTATGACCCTGCGGCGGTCTGTGATGATGGGAGTTGTATAGCTTGTCCTCAACCTAATGCAGCGGAGATATCTATGGTAGTGGGTACAACGACCTT